>CAZKYJ010000121.1:0-9612 GCA_964556355.1 uncultured Verrucomicrobiales bacterium
TCGTGCGCCGCGCCTAGCAAGAGCTGGCGCCGCCGCCGGCGGCGGCGATCCGCACCGATCCCCTCACCAATTGACAATGCCCCTCAGCCATCTCCACCTCGGGACGCGCGGCAGCGCCCTCGCCCTCGCCCAGACGACCATGACCAAGGCCGCGCTCGCCGCCGGTTGCCCCGACGTGTCCGTTTCGCACACCGTCATCAGTTCGATCGGCGACAAGCGGCCCGACCTCAAGCTGAGCGAATTCAGCCAGGGCGAGCATCCGGTGGCCGACAAGGGGATCTTCACCAAAGAGCTCGAAATCGCCCTCGCCGCGCGAGAGATCGATGCCGCCGTCCACAGCCTGAAAGACGTGCCCACCGATCTCGACGAGGGTTTCGAGATTGTCGCCGTCCTCCCGCGCGCGGCCATCGAGGACGTCCTCGTTTTCAAGCCGGGCGGAGCTGGAACGCTCGCCGGGCTCCGGGCGGGCGCGACCGTGGCCACCAGCAGCGTCCGGCGCCAGGCCCAGCTCCGCTGGCTCCGTCCGGATCTGGAGATCGTCGACATCCGCGGCAACGTGCCGACCCGCATCGAGAAGCTTCTGGCCAGCGACTCGTGGGACGCGATCATGCTCGCCCGCGCCGGCCTGGAAAGGCTCGGCTACGTTTTTGGCCGTGGGGGGGGCACGCTCACGTTCCGGGGGCTCGACCTGCCGGCCCACGTTTTGCCAGCCGACGAGTTCCTCCCCGCCGCCAGCCAGGGGGCGGTCGCCATCGAGACGTGGAAGACCGATCCCGCGGTCGCGGGCGCGCTGGCCACCATCAACCACGCGGAAACCTTTCTCCGCATCCGCTGCGAGCGGCATTTTCTTCACCTGCTCCAGGCCGGGTGCCAGACCCCGGTGGGCACCTCGACGGCCATCGGCGGTGGCAGGCTCTCGATGAAGGCCCTCGTCTTCGCCGATGGCGAAACGGAGCCGCAGAGGGCCGAGGCGGTGGGTGATCCCGGCGATCCGGAATCCGTAGCCAAGGCCGTGTTCGACGCGCTCGCCTAGGAAGGCATCCCTGCCTCTTGCAGCGGCACGCATCCCGCCTTACCTCAACCGCCCATGTCCGAACCCACCACTGGAATCTGCTATCTCGTCGGCGCCGGCCCGGGCGACCTCGGCCTCGTCACCCTGCGTGCGAAGGAGTGCATCGAGATCGCCGACGTCATCGTCTACGACTACCTGTCGAACGCCGAGATGCTCAAGTGGGCGCAACCGGGCGCGGAGAAGATCTACGTCGGGAAGAAAGCCAAAGACCACACCCTCCCGCAGGGAGGCATCAACGAGCTGCTTGTTACCAAGGTTAAGGAGGGCAAGGTGGTCACGCGCCTGAAAGGGGGCGATCCCATGATCTTCGGGCGTGGCGGCGAGGAGGCCGCCGAACTGGCCGACGCCGGGATCCCTTTCGAACTGGTCCCCGGCATCAGCTCCTCGATCGCCGGCCCGGCCTACGCGGGTATCCCGGTGACCCACCGGGCGTTCAACACCCAGCTCACCATCTTCACCGGCCACGAGGACCCGACCAAGGCCGAGAGTTCCATCGACTACCACCAGTTGGCCACCGCGCCGGGCACCAAAGTCATGCTCATGGGCGTCGAACGCATCGGGGTGATCACCGCTTCGATGATCGCGGCGGGGGCCTCCCCCGACCTCCCCGTGGCCATGGTGCGCTGGGCGACGACAGGTCAGCAGCAGACCGTGACCGGGACTCTCTCAACGATCGCCGAGATCGTCACATCGACCGGGTTCAAGGCACCGGCCGTCGCGGTCTTCGGCGAGGTCGTGACCCAGCGGGACAAGATCAACTGGTTCGAAAAGCGCCCGCTTTTCGGCAAGCGTGTCGTCGTCACCCGAACCCGCAAGCAGGCGGGGAGCCTCAGTCGGCAGCTCCGGGATTTGGGCGCTGATGCCTTCGAGCTTCCCACCATCCGTATCGAAGGGCCGCCCGACCCGAAGGCCTTTGCCCGGCTGGTCATCGACTCGCACACCTACGACTGGATCCTTTTCACCAGCCCCAACGGCGTCGATTCGTTCTTCGACATGTTCTTCAAGGCCTACCACGACGCCCGCGCGCTCGGCGCGGCAAAGATCGCGGCGATCGGGCCGGGTACCGCCCAGAGGGTCAAAGATTACCACCTGGCCGTCGACCTCCTGCCCGAGGAATTTGTCGCGGAGTCCCTCGTCGAATCGCTGATCAAAGAAACCGGCAGCGTCGAGAACCTGACCTTCCTCTGGGTGCGCGCCGAGGCGGCCCGGGACGTCGTTTCGGAGGGGCTGAGCAAAGCCGGTGGCATCGTCGACCAGGCCATCGCCTACCGCACCGTCGCGGAAAAAGAAGACGTGGCGGGAGGGCAGGAACGCTTCGCCGAAGAGGGTGCCGACGTCATCACCTTCACGAGTTCGTCGACGGTCGAGCACTTCCTCGACCTCGGGCTGACGCTTCCGGAAAACCTCAAGATCGCCAGCATCGGGCCGATCACCTCGCGCACGCTCAAAGAGCGCGGTCTCTACGTCGATATCGAGGCGGAGCAGCATGACATCCCCGGGCTGGTGAAAGCGATCGCGGACCATTTCAAGGCCGAAGCCTGATCGCGGCTCCGTGGGGCTCAGCCCGTTCTACCGAGAATCGCGATCACGATTCCAGCGGTGAGGACGACCGTGCCCACGAGCCGGGCGAGGAGCGTCTTGCGTCCGGCTCGATCTCTGGTCGCCTCCGCGATCCCGAGCATCCCGGCCATGGTTGGCATGAGGACGACGGAAAACACGCCGCGGCTGCTGTAAACGATATTGGCACCGGTGGGGTCGGCGTAGACGCCGATGGCGATAGCCATCAGGATGGCTTGGCCACCGATGACGGCGGAGCCTGCAACGAGCCAGCCAACGGCACGCCGGGGGATGGAGCGGAGGCGGGCCCGGGCCGGATCTCCGGGGAGGAACAGAGGGTTCAGCGCGACGGAGTAGAGGGCGACGGCACCGACCATGATGACGGCGAACGCCAGCGGCCCGAAAGGGGACGCCCAGTGCCCGACCATGAGATCTGTGCACGCAAACGATGCGGCGGCGGCGAGGGCGAGCCCGATGGTCGGCAGGAGGTGCCGGTGGGTGGCCCGGCCGAGGAACGCCCGCCCTCCCATGAGAAACACTCCACCGGTGGCGAGGAGGGCGCCCAGCCAGAGCTGGAGGCCGAGGTGCTGGCCCAGCACGAGCACCGACCCGAGGGCTACCAGGACGACCTTCGTGCCGAGTAGTGGGTTGACGAGCGAAACGTCGCCGCCACGGATGGCGGTGACGTTGAAAAGGGCGCCGGCATAGAAAGAGGTGGCGGCGAAGAACGGCTGCCAGAGCGAGCCCCATGTGATGGCCTGCCGCTCGAGGAGCAGGAGCGGGAGGAAGATGACGCCGACGATCAGGTTCGTGGCGTGAAACCCCTGGCGCACGCTGGTACCTTCGGCGAATGCGCGCTTGAGAAAGATCGATCCAATCGTGTAGAGGACCGCCGCCGCGAGCGGGAGCAAGAGGTAGGCGGGAAAACTCATCGCGGGGACGTGGGGGGCTCCCCGCCACGGGACCGCCGCTGCGCCCGCGGTGCCATCCCGGGAGAATCCGGGGCCGCGGGTGCCTGCTTGGCACCAAGGTTTTGGGGATTCACGATTTTCGGGCGATGGGAGGTAATCCTGTAAGCCGGCTTCATTGCTACCGTGGCTGACCCCTTGAATCCCGCCTTTCGAGGTTCCGTTTCCCGTCGCTCAAGAAGTCGGACGGCGGAGGAGGCGCGGGACCGAAAAATTTCTACCGGACCGCCGGGTGACGCGGCTGCCGCGTCTTCCCTACCAGCGGATGACCGTCGCGGCCCAGGTGAGCCCGGCGCCGAAGGCCACCAGGAGGATATGGTCGCCGCGCTTGATGGCGCCCGAGCGGTTGGCCTCGTCGAGCGCGATGGGGATGGAAGCGGCGGACGTGTTGCCATACTTCGTCAGGTTGACGAAGGCACGGTCTTTGGTCAGGCCGAGGCGGTCGGTGATGGCGTCGATTATGCGGAGGTTGGCCTGGTGGGGGATGACCCGATCGATGTCCTCAGGATTGAGGCCGGCCTCGGCGATGGCCTGCTCGGCGGCACGGCACATGTTGGTGACCGCGTGCTTGTAGACCTCCCTGCCCAACATCGAGATCGTGTTGAGGCGCTGGTCGACATTGTCCGGGGTGACCGGGTTGGCCGAGCCGCCGCCCTGGACGACAAGGATGTCGGTGAGGTTGCCGTCGCAGCCCATGACCGAGGAGAGGATGGTGGGGAGATCGACCTCCGAGCCGTCCTCGTCGCGGCGCCGGAGGACGGCGGCTCCGGCCCCGTCGCCAAAAAGGACGCAGGTATTCCGGTCTTCCCAGTTGACGATCGAGCTGAGCTTTTCGGCACCGAGGACGAGCACCGTCCTGCGGTTGCCGGTGTTGATGAAGTGGCGCGCGGTCTGGATGGCGTAGAGGAACCCGGAACAGGCGGCCGAGATGTCGAAGCAGACGGCGTTGTTGGCCTGGAGGTTCTTTTGGATGTAGCACGCGGTGGCGGGGAAGAAGGTGTCCGGGGTGACGGTGGCGCAGATGATGAGGTCGAGCTCGGCCGCATCGACGCCCGACTGCTTGAGGGCGTTGCGGGCGGCTTTCGTGGCGAGGGCGCTGGTCGGCTCGTCCGGTGCGGCGATGCGGCGCTCCCGGATGCCGGTGCGGGAGAAGATCCATTCGTCCGATGTCTCGACCTTGGCCTCGAGGTCGGCATTGGTGAGCACCTCCTCTGGGACGTAGCTCCCGGTTCCGAGGATCGTCGTTGTGCAGAGCGGGCTTTTGGCGGCGGGCATCGTGGTCTAGGCGGTGGTAGATTGTCCGAGTTCGGCGATGGCTTCCTCGATGTGGGGGTTGACCTCGTGGGCGATGACCTCGCTGGCCACCCGGATCGCGTTCTGGAGGGCGAGGGCGGAACTGGAGCCGTGGGCGATGATGCACACCCCGTTGACGCCGAGGAGCGGGCTCCCGCCGTAGCTCTCGTAGTTGCCCTTCTTGTAGGTGGCTTTGAATGCCCCCTTGGCCATGACCGCACCGAGCTTGCGGAACGGGGTGGCGTAGATCTCTTCCTTGAGCCATTTGAACATGGTTTTGGCGGTGGCCTCGCAGCCCTTGAGCAGGATGTTGCCGATAAACCCGTCGCAGACCGCCACGTCGATCCCCGACTGGAAGAGGTCGCGCCCCTCGATGTTCCCACGGAAGTTCAGAGGGCTGTCCTTGAGCATCTTGAAGACCTCTTTGGAAACGTCGTTGCCCTTGCTGTCCTCTTCGCCGTTCGACATCAATCCGACGACCGGGCTTTTTTGCCCGAGGACGTGGCGGGCGTAGACGCTGCCCATGACGGCGTGCTGGAAGAGATGGACGGGGCGGGAATCGACGTTCGCCCCGGCGTCGATCAGGTGGCAGACCCCGTGCTCGCTGGGGAAGGGGGAGGCGATCCCCGCGCGGTCGATGCCCTTGAGGTTGCGCAGCTTGAGGGTGCTTGCGGCGACCGCCGCCCCGGTGTGGCCCGCGCTGACCAGCCCGTCGCAGGTGCCGGCCTTGACGAGATCGACCGCCACCGCGATGGACGAGTCTTTTTTCCTGCGGATCGCCATGGCGGCCGAGTCTGTCATCTCGACGACCTGGGAGGCGTGGACGATCGTGATCCGCTTGCTGGGAACCCGCTGCCGGTCGAGCTCCGCCTTGACCTTCTTCTCGTCGCCGACGAGATAGAGCATCCCGATCTGGCGGTACTGCTCCAATGCTTGCCCGACCCCTCCGACCACGTTTTCGGGGGCGAAATCTCACCCCATGGCGTCGATGGCAATATTCATTAGGCGTCGGATAGGCACCCCCGGCTACGGCGCCGGGGAGCGCCAGCTAAGACCAGAGAGAATGCACGCGCAAGCGGATTCCCGAGAGGGAATTCGCTGGTGGTGAGAACGGCGATCGCGGCCGTCCGGATCGTCCCGGTGAGTAGACCGGGGGAGGGTGGAGCCTCAGATGGCCTCCACCGTCAGTACCTGCCGGTCGCGGTAGTAGCCGCAGCTCGGGCAGGCGATGTGCGAGGGCACCGCCGCGTCACACTGCGGGCAGGTCTTGAGGAGCGGGGCGCTCCAGCGGTTGGCGCCGCGGCGCTGCTTTTGCTTTTGCTTCGAGGTGCGTCGTTTTGGTGCGGCCATGACAGTTGAGGTGAAAGGTTAAGTCGGGAAAATGGTTAGGAATCGTCTTCGGTCTTCAGGCCATCCAGGGCGCTCCACACGTTGGGGGACGACGGATCGTCCGGCGATCCTGCGTCGGCCGCCGCCTCGGTGAGGTCGGCAGCGGGGCAGGTGCGGGATTCCAGATTGGAATCTTCGCATCGCGGATAGCCCGGAAGGGCGAGCAGGATATCCTCGCGGAGCGAATCCGTCAAGTCGATGATGCTCTGATTTTCCACGGGGTAATCGAGGAAGTAATCGGCGATCTCGACCCGCTGGGGGAACGACTCGAGGCAGCGCCCACACTGCAGCTGGAAATCAGCGGAGATGGCTCCCGATGCGCTGATGGTGTCGTCGCAGAGTTCGACCAGCAGATCGTAGCGGAGCGGCGAGTCGGCGCGGGCCGGATCGTGGGGCGGGAGATTGAAGATGGAAGCGGGAACCTCCCCGGAAAGGGGCAGGCCGCCTTCCGGGATTTCTTTGAGAGGAACGCGGATCATGGCGAATTGATAGATGACGAATGGCGAATGACAAGGCGGGGATCGGGGCGAGAATCTTCGGTTTATCTATGATGACCGTAAATCCGATCGGCGCCCAGCGGCCGTTTACGACCAAGGACGGATCGACGATCCGAAGCATTCTCGACCTGACGAACGCCCCGGTGGAGAATCAGAGCCTCGCGGAGGCGACGATCCCGCCCGGTGGGGCGACCGAGCGCCACTACCACAAGCGGAGTGAGGAGTTCTATTTCCTCCTCGAGGGGGAGGGGACGATGGAGCTTGACGGGGAGGAGCGCGCGGTCGGACCGGGTGACGCGATCCTCATCCCGGCGGGTGCCTGGCACCAGATCACCGCGGTCAGCCCGTTGCGGTTCCTCTGTTGCTGCGCACCGCCCTATGCGCACGAGGACACGTATTTCGAATAGCTTGCCGGGGCGTTTGGCGGCCTGCGGGGCGGACGTCCGGGGCGGGTCGCCATCCTCGAGGGGGCCGGCGAGCGCGGCGGTCGAGGGATTGGATGGGCGGTGGGCAGATCAGTCCCTCAACCCCGCTAGCGCCTCGGCAACACAGGCCGGGACGAAGTCGGCGATCTCGCCACCGTAGCTGGCGATCTCTTTGACCAGGCGGGAGCTGAGGTAGATGTACTCGTCGTGCGGCATGAGGAAGATGGTCTCGACCTTCGGCTGGAGCTTCCGGTTCATGAGCGCCATCTGAAACTCGAACTCGAAGTCGGAAACGGCGCGCAGTCCCCGGACGATGGCGACGGCGTTGTTGTCGCGGGCGAAGTCCACGAGCAGACCCTCGAAGTGAGTCGCGCGAATCGTCTCGGGGAGCCCGGCGTCGCGAATTGCAGTTTCGATGAGCTCGACGCGGCGCGCGGGGGCGAAGGTGCCAGACTTCTGGGAGTTGCGGGCGACGGCCACGACGACCTCGTCAAACAGGCGGGCGGCCCGGGCGATGACGTCGAGATGGCCGTTGGTCAAGGGGTCGAAACTTCCTGGATAGATGGCGCGGCGCATGGGATAAAAATTCGGGCTGGGGCGATGTTTCGGCTGAACGTCCGCCGAACTACGGTAGCCTTGCCACAATAACCGACGTGGCGGAAGCGATTGATCCTGATTTTTTGGTGCGGGCCTACAGCGTCGGGATCTTTCCCATGGCGCTGGAGGAGGGGGAGATCGCCTGGTTTTCGCCCGATCCCCGGGGAGTGATTCCCCTCGATAGGTTTCACGTGCCGCACGGGTTGAGGCGGCAGCTCAAAAAAGAACCGTTCGAAATCCGGGTGAACACGGCCTTTCCCGAGGTCATCGCGGGCTGTGCCGACCGGAATGAGACGTGGATCGACGAGACCGTCGCCGAGAGCTTCTGCCAGCTCCACGGGCTCGGCTACGCCCACTCGGTCGAGGCGTGGCGGCACGGCCAGCTCGTCGGCGGGCTCTACGGGGTCTCGATCGGTAGCGCCTTTTTCGGAGAGTCGATGTTCAGCAGGGCGAGCGGGGCATCGCAGGCGGCCTTGGTGGCACTCGTCGAGCGCATGAGGCGGCGGGGATACCTCTTGCTCGACACGCAGTGGACGAACCCGCACCTGCGACGCTTCGGGGCCGAGGACATCTCCAAATCCGAGTACTTGCGGCAGCTCCGCCGCGCGTTGGAGCGGACGAATAAGTTCGCCTGAAGCCGCGGGCTGGCGTCCCGGCGGTCAGAACCGGAGCTTGAGACCGACGTTGAAAAACGCGGCGGCCCCGGCGTCCTCGTCAATGTCGCGGCCGTCACGGACGAGTTCGACGTTCTGGAGGAACTGGACCCCCGCGTCGACGAAGACCCACGCCGGGCCGTCCCCGAGGCGGTAGTCGATACTGGCGTTCGCGCGGACGCTTCCGAAATTGAACTCGGCGGTCCCGTCTTCGTCCCCGGGGTCCTGGATCTCCCAACTGCCACCGCTCGGGTAGGCGTTGAGCGAAAAGATCCAGTCGGAAGTGGGGGCGTAGGCGACCTGGGCGCGGGGGACGGTCAGGGAGATGGACCACTGTCGGCTCGGCTTGTAGATGAAGCCGGCGACGGGGAGCACGGTCGATTCGCCGAGTTCGTTCGAGTAGAACGCCCCGATAGCCCCGCTGAATCTTTCGGAAAACTGGTAGGAGGCGAGGGCGAGGGCCGAGACCTTGAACGCGTCGCTCCCGAGGTCGCTCTCGAAGTCGGAGCCGAGGCCGGGCTCAAGCCGGAGCCAGTACTTCCATTTGCCGCTGTCGACGAAGGCCTGGAACGGCGCTTCGATGCGGTGGAGGTCGAGGTCGCCGTCGCCGAAGAGGTCGGCGCCGGAAAAATCGAAGCGGTTGAACCGGTAGCGCACCCCGGCGGTGAGGGTCAGGGCATCGCCTCGGTAGTAGGGGAGATCGAGGCGGATGGCGGCCTCCTGCTGCCGGAACGAGCCGGTGTCAGCATCGTCAAAATCCGCCTCCCCGGTCAAGGAGTAGAACGCGCTCCCCGCGGTGTAGGCCGGGATGAAGGCCTCCTCCGTCGATTCTTCCGCGAGGGGTGCTTGCGCGGATGCGGCGGAGGGCAAGGCGAGCGCGAGGAGGGCGAGTAACGAGATCTTCATCGTGCGACCATAGACCGGACCCCGCTCGATCGCTCAGGCCGACGTCAGATTCGTTACTTGTCCGTCTAAGACAGCTTCCGCATCGATGGCCGCCTGTTCCTCGGTCCGGTGGAACTGCAGGTTGTAAAGCGTCTGGTAGAGGGGCGAGCGGACGAGCAAGTCGTCGTGGGGGCCGACATCCATAATGCGCCCCCCGTCCATCACGACGATGGCGTCGGCCTTCAGGATCGTGCTCAGCCGGTGGGCGATCACGAT
>CAZKYJ010000122.1:0-9548 GCA_964556355.1 uncultured Verrucomicrobiales bacterium
CCTTCTCCTTCGGGGGCTGGGACGCGGACGCTTTTATGGCCGCGAACAACCTGACCACCGTCGCGGAGCTGGTCGACCACCTCGATGCTTTCCTCTTCCAAGGATCGCTGGCCGCCGAACGCCGCGCCATCATCCTCGAGTTCGCCGACACCGACGACAACGGCAACCCCAGCCCGCTGGACGAACTCTCCGGCAACTCCCGGACCCAGCGCCTCGAGCGCACCGTCGGCTTCCTCCTCGCCACCCCCGAATTCAATTTCCAGTAAGCAGACGCCATGAACATCCCTCGTCGCAATTTTCTCCAGGGCGGGCTCGCCTGGGGGCTCCTCGGATCCGGCTTTCTCAACGTCCTCGCCCGGCAGGCCTCCGCCGCGCCCGGCTCCGGCGAGAAGAAGATGATCTTCATTTTCCAGCGTGGCGGCAACGACGGGATCAACACGGTCGTCCCGCGCGGGGACCCCGAGTACAACACCGTTCTGCGACCGAGCCTCTATCTCCCGCCGAACCCCGCCACCGACCTCGGCAACGGCTTCGCCGAACTCCACCCGGCGATGGAGCCGATGATGGAGATCTTCAACAACCTCGGGGGCGCGGGCAGCGCCGGGGCACCCGGCAACCTCGCGGTCATCCACCGCGCCGGCTACGCCAGGCAGTCCCGCTCCCACTTCGACTCCCAAGACTACTGGGAGCGCGGCGCCATCGGCAGCCAGTCCAGCACCGGGGTGACCGACGGGATGATCTACCGCCACCTCATCGAGACCGGGAGCGCCAACGACGCCTTCGCCGCCGCCTCGATCTCCAGCGACAGCCTCCTCTCCCTCACCGGCGACGTCCCGTTTCCCAACTTCACCTCCGCGAGCCAGTTCGACTTCCTCGGCAACGCTGCCCAGCGGACGAAGTTCCTCGGGGAGAGCCCGGCCCCCCTCGCCGACCCGCCGAGCCCGGGGAAAGGCATCCTCGGTCTCTACGGTGGTAGCCCGCTGCTCGGGAAGCCGGCTTCCGGCATCGTCCACGCCACCGGCACCGCCCTCGGCACGACTATCGGCGAACTCAAGGACGCCGCGGCCGGCGGCTACATTCCCGAGAACGGCGCGGTCTATCCGGCCGGCAGTTTCGGCAGCCAGCTCGAACAGGCCGCCATGGTCCTGAAACGTACCGGCGCCAAGATCGTCGGGATCAATATCGGCGGGCACGATACCCACACCGCCCAGGGCACGGCCATCGGCACCCAGGCCAACAACCTCGGTCGCCTGGCCCTCGGCTTCCAGGCGCTCTCCCGCGACCTCCTCGACCTCTGGCCGAACCTCGTCATCGTCACGGCCACCGAGTTCGGACGCACCTCGAAGGAAAACGGATCGAACGGCACCGACCACGCCGAGGCCAGCGCCGTGTTCGTGGCGGGCGGCGGCGTCAACGGCGGTGTCTACAACTGCGATGCCACCACCTGGATCGACAGCCCGATGACCCAGGTTCGCGACCGCTACCTGTCCCATCTCACCGATTTCCGCGGCCTCTTCGCCGAGATTTTCGCCGGGCACTTCGGCGACACCGAACCCCAGCTCGACAATATCATCCCTGGCTACCAGGATCTGAAAACGCTGTCGACGATGCAGCCGCTGGGGCTTTTCTCCTAGCTCCGGCCGGCACCGCGCCGCGGGGGGATGTCGTGCGGCGTCCGGGCGACACCCACGCCGCCCCGTTCCGCTACCGCCCGACCACGGGGGGTGGCGGCCCCCCTTTCGTCAGCCGCCCCTGCACGGCCAGCGCCCCGATGACGAGTGCCCCGCCGACCGCGGCGCCCCAGCCGACCGATTCGCCCGGAACGAGGGAGGCGGAGAGCACGGTGCCGCAGAGCGGGATGAGAAAGCGGTAACCCGCGAGGACATTCGGTGAGAACTCGCCGGCCAGCCGGTTCCACAGCCCGAACGCCGTCGCCGAGACGCCCGCGAGATAGACCGTGGCCACCGCCACACGCGGTTCGACGAGCGCGAGGAAATCTCCCCATCCCGGCATCCCGCAGAGCGCCAGGAGCACTCCCCCCGCGAAGAGCGAGAACGACGTCAGGCTGGCCGCGCCGATCCGGCCGCCCAGCTTGCGCACGGCGAGCAGCGCCCCCGTCCCGGCGACGCTCGCGCCCAGGAAAAGCACCCCCCCGAGCACCGGCCGCCCGGCTCCCGCTCCGGGCCGCCAGATCGCCAGCGCGATCCCCACCGAACAGACGCCGAGCGTTACCCATTGCAGGCGCGTGGGTCCGGCCGTTCCCAGAACGAGCGGGGCAAGCAACACCCACCAGAAGCTGCTGCTCGCCATGACCAGCGCGCCGAGCACCCCGCTCGAGACGGACAGCCCGTTGTAGAAACAGAGGTACTGGAAGAACGTCTGTCCTAACATCACCACCGCCAACAGCCCCCAGGTCGACCGGTCGAGCAGCGCCCCCGGCCTCCGGCAGAACGGGAAGAGCAGGAGCCCCGCGATCATGAAGCGCACCCCGGCGAAGGTCAGCCGCACGGCCAGCGTGTCCCCGCCCTGCCAGATGGCGTAGACATACTTGATTCCCGGGAAAGCCGTCCCCCAAAGCAACGCGCAGAAGAGTGCGAGGAGCGGCAGGCGCAGCGCGCCGGAAAGCGGGGGCATCACCGTCTAAAGCTCCCCGAGTTCGTATGCGGCGACCATCGCGTCGAGACAGTCGGCCAAGGCGTTGGTCGAGCCCTCGGCATCGGCCGCGATCCCGCACCTCCCGACGATCCCGGCCAGCGCCAGGACGTCGCCCACGTTGTCGATCGCCACTGCCGATGGTAGCGCTCCCGACCTCTCGGCGGCCGAGACGAAGAGCTGCCGGACCAGCCGGGGGCGGTCGTCGTTCGGGGACGCGATGGCCTGGTCCACCACCCTGCCGCTGGCCGAGTCGACGATGAGCGTCACATAGGGATAGAAGGGGCGCTCGCCCTCCATGACCGGAGCGGGAAGGTAGCTGCCGCCAATCTCCCAGCGGCTCTCCTCGCGCTGCCCCAGTTTCGCCAGTCGCGCCTCGGCCACCTCGTCGAGCCCTTCGGCGAGAATCTCGGCTGCCCAGGCCTCTTCCTCCTCCGTCGCCGGGGCGGCGAACTCCTCCTCCAGCTCTTCGTCGGTGAACTCGTCATCGAATCCCGGGAAGTCCTCGACGACCATGTTCCAGCTCTCCGCCACGGTCGGGTCCGCCCCCTCCCGGCACTGGAAAACGTGGAGGACCTGCCCGCCTTCGCCGTCGTCCATCAGGTCGGGGTCCCCATCGAAGCGCCGCACGAAGTCGATCGCCCGCCGGAGCCCGATGCGCATCAATTCCGCCTCCGCCGCCGTGGGGAACCACGGAGCGAACCCCGGCTTCTGCGAGCGGAACCGGAGGTAGCCGGGCGCTCCACCGGTCATCTTGGGCAGCGCTCCCAGGGCCTTGCGAACTTTCATGTCGTGCGCTTCCATCCACCCGCGCGTGGTGAACTCGACGATCAGCAGATCCACACAATACTGCGCGACGAAAGAATCCGGCTCGGAGTAATCGTCGAGCGCCGAGGCGCAGTAGGCGTGGCCCCCCTCGCCCCCGTAGAGGTGGAGCGCGAAGTATTCTCCCATCCCACCGAGAACCTGGCCGAGGTAGAGCGCGCCGTCCGCCGGGTCGCGCAAGCCGAAGAAATCCGTCTCGTAGAGCCGCTCCCAGGCGTCCAAGGCGTGGAACTCGGCCGCGGCCTCGTAGAGCGCTTTCCACTTCGCCGCCCCGATCTTCGGAGGCGTCGGCTTCTTCACTTTTCGTCCGTCACTCCTGCTCTTGGCCATCGCTCCCGACGCTGGACGATCTGCCGCGTTTCCGCAATCCCAAAGCGTCCCCCCCCTTTCGCACGCGGCGCATCTGGACTACATACACCGGCACCCATGACCGAACCTTCCCAGCCCGATCCGCCCGCCGACGCCCACCAGATCAAGGTGCGACTCCTCCGAAAATCCGACGCCCCCGAGGTCGCCCGGATCTCGGAGGGGCTCTACGCCCGCATCAACAGCTCGTGGAGCGAACCCGCCTACCTCAACCTCCTCGACCGCTTCCCCGAGGGCCAGATCGGCATCGAGGACAAAGGGAAACTCGTCGCCTTCGCCTTCGCGCTCCGTATCGACTACGACCGCTTCGGCGACGACCACACCTACGACCAGATCACCGGCCGGTTTACTTTCGATACCCAGGACGACGAGGGCGACGTCCTCTACGGCATCGAAGTCTGCGTCGATCCGAAGTACCAGGGGCTCCGCCTCGGCCGCCGCCTCTACGACGCCCGCAATGAGATCTGCGAGCAGCTCAACCTCCGTGCCATCATCGCCGGCGGCCGCATGCCCGGCTACGCGAAGGTCAAGGACGAGCTCAGCCCGCGCGACTACATCGACAAAGTCCGGCGCAAGGAGCTCTACGACCCCGTCCTCTCGTTCCAGCTCAGCAACGACTTCCACGTCAAAAAAGTCCTCACCAACTACCTCCACTACGACACCGAGTCGCAGGCCTACGCCACTTTGCTCGAGTGGAACAACATCTACTTCCGCCGGAACAAGCGCCGCGTCCTCGGCCGCCACACCGAGGTGCGCCTCGGCATCGTCCAGTTCCTCATGCGCGAGACCAAAGACCTCGGCGACTTCTTCGACCACGTCGAGTTCTTCATCGATGCCGTCTCCGGCTACAAGGCCGACTTCGTCGCCTTCCCCGAGTACGTCAACGCCGCCCTCATGGCCCAGTTCAACGACGAGGGCGTGGCCGGCTCCATCCGCAAGCTGGCCGGCTTCACCGAAGAGATCCGCGACTTCTTCGTCAAGAAGGCCGTCGAATACAACATCAACATCATCACCGGCTCCATGCCCCACTACGACGGCGACGCCCTGCGTAACATCGTCTACCTCTGCCGCCGCGACGGCACCTGGGAGCAGCAGTTCAAGGTCCACATCACCCCCAGCGAGAAGCGCGACTGGGGCATGGTCGGCGGCGACGAGGTGCGCGCTTTCGACACCGACTGCGGGAAGATCGCCATGTTAATTTGTTACGACAGCGAGTTCCCCGAACTCGGGCGCCACCTGGCCGCCCAAGGAACGAAGATCCTCTTCGTCCCGTTCTGCACCGACACCGAATCCGGCTACCACCGCGTCCGCTACTGCTCGCAGGCCCGCGCCATCGAGAACGAATGCTACGTCGCCATCGTCGGCAGCGTGGGCAACTTGCCCCGCGTCGTCAACATGGACATCCAATACGCCCAGAGCGCCGTCTTCAGCCCGTCCGACTTCAACTTCCCGAACAAGGCCCTCGTCTCCGAGGCCACCGCCAACACCGAGATCACCATCATCGCCGACGTCGACCTCGACCACCTCAAAGACCTCCACACCCACGGCTCGGTGCAAAACCTCAAACAGCGCCGCACCGACCTCTACGAAATCACCTGGGGTGGCAGGATCGTGGAACCTGCGCCGGGCGAGAAGGTCAGCATGCCCTACACGCAAAGGGCGCCAAAGGGATAGGTTTTGAGAAGCTGTCTAATAAGTCCTGTCAGCACCGACTCTGAAATCTCTAGGTTTAGAAGATCGGCTGTCGCCCGGCAAGGGGGATCGTCCCTTCGGGCGGCTTCCCCCTGCAACGACAGGCATCGTTGGTCGTCGGGCGTTGAGCTCGCTCAACTTCTTCCTCCCGCCTCGCCTGTCGTTGCAGGGGAAGCCGCGGCACTAACATGACTTTTTAGACAGCTTCTGAGGAATCGGAAGCAACCGGTCCGGGAGCCCGGTCGCGGCCACCGCGGCAGGCGCTTCTCCACCACATACCAGCTGCCCGGCAAGTCACTCCCTTCCCGCCGCACCGCCCAACGTTGCTTCGATCTTTCGCTCAAGCGCTTCGCGCCATTCCTCCTGCGCCGCCGTCAGAGGCCCGTCCGCTCCGAGCTCGCGCACGATTGCCAAACCTTCCCGCAGCAGCGCTTCGCCCCTTGCCCGCAGGCCCGCCTCCCCGGAATCCAGCAATACCCCGCCTACCTTCGAACTCCACTCAGCCAGGTCGGAGCGCGTTTCTACGCTGGCCGGAATCATTCCTACGACGTGCCTTTTAATTGCCAGCGCAGTTTCGAACGATTCTAGCGCTTCCGTCGCGCCTGCCTCCTCAAGCACCAGGTCACCCACCTTCTCGTGACTCATGGAGAGTTCACGCTGCCAACCCGCGTTGATTGGATCGGCATCCACCAACCGTTTCCGGATCTCGAGCGAGACCTCGTAGGCCTCGCGTGCGGCTCCGTAGTCACCTTGGGCCCGTGCCACGTCCCCCAGTCTCGTGTGCACGACCGAGAGGTCCCGCTGCCATGCATGGTTAGAGCTGTCGAACTCTGCCAGCTCCTTTATGATCCCAAGAGCCGACAGATAGTTCGCGCGCGCGCCCTCGATGTCTTCCGATTCCAATGCGACGTTGCCCATCTCGGCGAACGCTGATGCCAGCTTGTGTTGCCACTCCTTGTTAGTCGGATCATTCTCAGCCAAGCGTTTCCGGATCTCCAGGGACTTCGAGTACGCACCCCGGGCACCTTCAATGTCTGACGCCATCAATGACACATCGCCGATTTTGATGTAGCCCACCGAAAGATCGCGCTGCCAAACGAGGTTCATTGGATCTGATCGAGCCAGGTGTTTGAGGATTTCTAAAGTGTTATCGTATGCTTCACGCGCCCCCTTGGAGTCGTCTTGCTCCATGGCGAAGTCACCCATTCTGAGGTAGCTCGCGGCGAGGTCGTATTGCCAATCCAAATTGGACTTGTCGACCTCCGTCAAGAACTTGTTGGCATCGAGGCTGGCTGCGTAGGCCGCCCGCGCCCTCGCCGCATCACCAAGGGCACGCGCCACGTCCCCCACTCCGAGCTGACGCTGCGAAAGCTCCCGCTTCCACACCATGTTGGAGCGATCGGACTCTACCAAGCTCTCTGCGACCGCCAGGCCTGCGTCGTAGGCCTCGCGTGCGCCCGCAGCATCTCCTTGGGTTAGCTTCACTTTACCGACCTTGCTGTGGATGGCGGAGAGCTGGCGCTGCCATTCAGGATTAGAAGGATTGGAAGCCGTGAGACGCTCGGCTACCTCAAGACCGCTCTCGTAGGCCTCGCGCGCGCCCGCCGTATCCCCTTGCTCCATCTTCACACTGCCGAGCCTCTCCCAGCTTGCCGCGAGGTCCTGCTGCCACGATTCTTGGGTGGGATCGCTTGCTGCCAGGCGCTTGGTTATCGCCAGCGATTGTTCGTAGGCTTCGCGTGCGTGCTCCGTGTCTCCTCCGGCGAGAAGTACATCGCCGCGGTTTTGGAGCATTACGCTCCGGTTGCGTTGTGTCTCGTCGGTCCGGTAGGACTCGGGGAGGCTTTCGAAGTAGCGCTCGGCTGAGCGGGAAACATCGTCTAGCAACCGGAGACGACCGAGCGGCTCCAACTGGTCGCGGAGGTCAAAGAGTATCTCGTTGATCAGCTCTTCGGCCGTCCCCTTGGCATACTCGGCACGCCCCTCGGCTTCTTCGGCGCGCTGGCGCAACGCTTCGGAACGTTGCCAGAGGACGACCACAAAGACGAGCCCGATGACGGCGACGCTCGAAAGCATGGCGAGGCCAGCAATTCCGCGCACGAGGCGGGCTTTCTCCTCGCGGGCTTCCCGGAGCCGCCGCTCCCCGGCCGCCGCGGCGACCACCGGAACCAGACGGTCGTGCGCCAGTTCCAGCCGCTGGACGCCACCGCGCAATTCGGTGTGGACGAGGCGTGCCTTGAGCAAACCGCGCACGCCGCCCGCGCCGATTGCCGCCTCGGCGCGTTCGACGGCCACGTTGTCCCGCGATTCTTCCCAGACCAGCTCGTCTTCAACAAATTTTCGGGCGGCGGCGGGATCCGGCGTATCGGCGAAAGCGCTCTCGTAGTAGCGGCTCAAGATTTCAGTCTTCGAGCCCTCCAGCAGCGAGGCGGAGAGCGTCGGCTGATTCTCGCGGTGGCGACGGAGGTCGAGTTGCTCACAGATGAGGGAGAGGAAGGCCGGATCCACCTGCAACGCGGCCAGAGGCCTGTCTGGCGGAGCCGTTTCGGCGGCGAAACGGACGATGGTCTCGGCGGCTTCCGGCGGAACGAGGTCGGGGGAGGGACGGCGGGCGGCCTCGAGAGCGTTCTCGCCGGAAAGTGGCCCGAGCCCCCGGCGGTTGCGCATGAGAGATGGCATGCGCGTCCGTTCGCGGTCGAGCGCCCCGAGCCTCTCCTCGCGAAGGGCGAAGACCACGCGTGCCCCGATGCCATCGGTGTCGTAGAGGCCGGGGTCGGCCTCGCCGGTTTCGAAGCGCGCCTCCAACTCCTCGGGAACCCGGTTCTCTACGAGGTCGGCGAGCTGCTCGAGAAACACGTCGCGGTCGGCGCGCGCTCCCGGAGCGAAAAGTTCCTCGAACTGGTCAAAGACGAGCACCGGTTCCACGCCCTCGAGCTCGACGGAGCGCAGGCCGATTTCTTTTCCGTGAAACCATTCCCAGAGCGTAGGGCGATTGGCGCCCCGAGGAATGGGCAGGGAATCACCGAGCTGGGTCCAAAACTGCTCGACCAGTGGGGGGTCGTCGTCGCCGTGGGCGAAGAGCACGTAGATCGGGAGGTAACGCCGCTCCCGTAGCGCAGGGAATAGTCCGGCACGCAAGAGCGAGGTCTTACCTACCCCCGACGGGGCGAAGAGCACCGTCAGTTCGTTCCGCGTGACGCGGCGGAATAGATCGTCCCGCTCTTCCTCGCGCCCGAAGAACCGGTGGGCGTCGGTCTCCGTGAATGGCGAGAGACCGAGCCAGGGGGAATCGTAGGTCTTCCGGGATTTACCCATGTTGCCCGCCCTCCAGCAGTTGTTTCAACCGGGAAGTGAACCTCTCGTCTACGGCGCCTCCCGGCAACCGGTAGGCATCGACCTTGCGAAACGCCTCGGGCAGACGCGGATCCTCCGGCACGGTTTCCTCATCGACGATGACCGGAAGGATAAAGATGGCGGTAGGCCCCATCTGCGAGCGGCGGTTGATGGCGCGGTTCCATTCCTTCCAGAAGAACCCTTCACCTCGCGCCATAGCCGCCGACGATATGACGGGCACAAAATAGGAGCAGCGATCAATGTTAGCCTCGATCTTCTCACCATAGGCGTCGCCGGTGGCGAGTTGTTGGAGATCGAACCATGCGGTGATGCCCGCGTCATCGAGGCCCGACTTGAGGCGCTTGACGGCATCGCCATCGGTGGGACGGGAATAGGAAAGGAAGACGGCGCGCTCCGGCATCTCGACGGCGGGGGGCAGGAAGCGCGTGGTCCCGGTCTGCCACGCGCGAGCCCCGCCGCCTCGACGCTCCGACCACCGGGCGTGAAGCTCATCGACGAAGGAAGCCGCCCGACAGGTATCCGCATCGGAAGAACCGACCAGCACGGTGCGCGCGCTGGAAGTCTGCAAGAACTCGACGAGCGGGCGGTCGCGGTGGAAAGTTGATTCCACGAGGTAGGGGCCGACACCATCGAGTGAGAGTTTGTCCCGCACCGAAGCG
>CAZKYJ010000123.1:0-4293 GCA_964556355.1 uncultured Verrucomicrobiales bacterium
AACCCGGGTACCACATCAAAATTACGGCAGTGGCGTGACCGGCAGCGGGGCCCCGTCGAGCGTGAGGGTGCGCGCATCCGCGCCCAGCAGGTCGCGCAAGCGGGTGGCGAGCCGGGCTTCCGCCTCGGACTTGATATCGGATTTCTCCGCGTCGAGCCGCGCCTGCAAAAGCATCTGGTTCGTCATGGCCTGCTGGATCTCGGGGGTGATCTTGCTGAAGATTCCCTCGTCGGAGTAGAAGACCTCGTAGTCTTGGAGCTCGACGCTGAGGATCTTCGCGGGGGGGAAATCGACCGACATCGCACCGGTCGACTCATCGATGGTGATCGAGTGGTCCTCGTCGAGGTCGAAGCCGGCTTTGACGTTGAACTCGCCGCGGAGGATCAGGACGCTGGAGCTTCCGAGCACCGACGACTCGTGCTTGATGATCGTTTGTTGTTCGCGGGAAACGAGGGCGAGTTCGGCGACGTCCTTCGTGGCGATCTCGATGGAGTTCCCGGTGATGATCGTGGTGGCACCGGTGATCTTGGTGATGGCGTCGGCCAGGCTTTGCTTGAGCCCGGCGGCGGGTCGGGACAGGAGGAAATAGGCGGCTGCGGCGATGACGATGACCAGGGCGCAGAGGCCGAAGAAGAAGGCGAGAACGGTGGAGGTAGATCGGGCCATGGCGGGGAACTGTCCGGCGTCGGATGCCGAATGCCTAATGAGAATTTCGGCATCGGCCGTCCGTCATCGCGAAGCAGGCTTCGGTTCGAACGATCGGTCATCGGTCGAGCCGAAGCCGCGGCGGGCGTCCTCCGCCATGACCTGGTCGAGCGAGCTGACCCGCGCCCGGGCGCGGGCGAGATAGGTTTCGTCATCGCCCTGGAACTGCGAGAGCTCGCGGACGGCGTCCTCGTCGTAGCGGCGGAAGGCGCGGGCGGCCGCGTGCGCCTGGCGCCCGCGGAACCCGAGGGCGCGGAGGGCGTCGATTCCGGCCACGAGGGAGGTGTCCAAGGTCTCGCGGTAAAAATGGTCGACCCCGCGGTGGATGAGGTCGTAGGCCTCGGCGCGCCCGTTGGCGCGGGCGAGGATCTTCAGGTTAGGGAAGTGTTTCTGAGCGGTATCGACGATCTCCAGAACTTTCGCTGGGGAGTCGACGGCCACGACGAGCAACTTGGCATCGGCGGCGCCGGCGGCGTGGAGGAGGTCGAGGCGGGAGGCGTCGCCGTAGAATACCTTGATGCCGATCTTGCGCACGAACTCGACGTGCTCGGAGTCGAGCTCGAGGACGGTCGTAGCGACCCCGTTGGTATTGAGAAATCGCCCGATGATGTGGCCGAACCGGCCGAAGCCCGCGATGATGACCGGCGTCGGGCCATCGTCGATGGCATCCATCGCGCGCCCTCCCACCGGCGCCCGATGGAACCGGGGCTGGATGACCCGCTCGTCGAGCAGCATGACGAGCGGCGTCAGCGCCATGGAGAGGGCGACGGAAGCGACGAGGAGGGCCGCGAGTTCGTCGGGCAGGATACCGTTGCTCGTGGAGAACGAGAAAAGCACGAACCCGAACTCGCCGCCCTGCGCGAGGGCGATGGAGAGCAGGAGGTTCTGCCCGAGATCCATCTTGAAGATCTTCCCGAGGACCAGGAGGACGACCGCTTTCACCAGGATGAGCCCGAGGACGATGGCTGCGACGATGCCGGGGTTGGCGGCGATGAGCCGGAAGTCGATGGCCGCGCCCACTGCGATGAAGAAGATCCCGAGCAGCAGGCCTTTGAAGGGCTCGATGGCACTCTCCAGCTCGTGGCGGTACTCGCTTTCCGCCAAGACGACGCCCGCCAGAAACGTGCCGAGAGCGGGGGAGAGACCGACCGCCTCCATGGCGAGCGTGATCCCGACGACGATGAGGAGCGCGGCGGCCGTGAAGATCTCGCGGAGCCCGGTCGAGGCGATGAAGCGGAAGGCGGGACGAAGGAGGAAGTGCCCGCCGACCACGATCCCCGCGACGACCGCGACGACGACGAGGGCGTGTGCCCAGCCGGGCAAGGAGTCGAGTCCGCTATGGCCGCCGGAATCCGGCGCGCCCCCGGAGGCGAGGAAGGGGAGGATGGCTATGATCGGGATGACCGCGATGTCCTGGAAAAGGAGGACGGCGAAGGCGCCCTGTCCCGGCCGGGTACGGAGCCGGTTCCGCTCGGCCAAGCTCTGCAGGACGATGGCGGTGGAAGAAAGCGCGAGGATCATGCCGACCGCCAACGCCTGGTTCCCGGGGAGCCCGGCGGCGAAGGCGATGCCGGCGATGGCGAGCGTGGTGATGACCACCTGCGATCCGCCGAGGCCGAGGATGGGCGCCCGCATCTTCCAGAGGAGCGCGGGGCGCAGCTCGAGGCCGATGATGAAGAGCATCATCACCACGCCGAACTCGGCGACGTGCATCGCCTCGTTCCCCTCCTCGCTCCCCACGAGGCCGAAGACGGCGGGGCCGACGGCGATGCCGGCGATCAGATACCCTAACACGCTGCCAAGCCCGAGGCGCTTGGCCAGGGGGACGGCGACGACGGCCGCGGCGAGGAAAACGAAGAGCTGGAAAAGTCCGTGGTGCATCCCGGGGGTCAGAGGCCGATCGCCCTGAGGTTCTCGTTGATCCGGCAAGAGGAGGTGAGTCCGGAAAGGTCGAGCGATCCGTCCCCCAGGGCGCCGAGGACGCGGGCGTAGTCGGCGGCGTGCCGGGCGATCTCCCCCTCGGTCAGCGAGTGGGTGCCGTGGACGCCGAACGGGGGCAGGTACTCCATCCCACAAAGGTGGGCGGTCTGGTCGAAGGGGGCGAGCAGTTCCCGGATGGTGAAGCGGTTCGTCCCGGTCGTGCAGTAGGCGTCCGCGCTCCCCCCGGTCGAGATTGCGGAGAGGGCGCGTTTCCCCTTCAGGCGGTCGCCGTTCTCCCCGTAGGCGAAGCCGAACTCCAGGACGAGGTCGAGCCACTCCTTGAGCAGGGCTGGGCAGCTATACCAGAAAAACGGATGCTGAAAAACGATGATGTCGTGATGCTGGAGGAGGTGCTGCTCGCGGGCGATGTCGATCCCGAAATCGGGATATTCCTCGTAGAGGTCGTGGAAGGTCACGCCCGGGACGTCCCTGGCCGCTTCCGCGAGGCGGATGTTGACCCGCGAGCGCTGGAGGGCCGGGTGGGCGAAGAGGATGAGGATGCGCTGGTTCGCGGGCACGTCGAGACGGCTACCGTGTCGGGGGGCACGACGATTGCAAGCAGGCGTCTAGCTGGCGAGGACGAGATACTCGTCCGCCAGGCGGTTGAGTGCGCGCCGGGTGGTCGGCATCGTCTCGACCAGCCGGGCGAAGACCTCGCGGAGGGCAAACTCGTCGGCCAGAGGGTGCTGCGATGCCGACTCGAAGGCGCCGCGGGCGACGTCCTCGTAGTAGCTCAAGCCGGGGGCGCCCCGTCGCCGCTCGCGGTACTCGAGAAAGTGCGGGAACAGACCGGTGAGCACGAGGAACTGGTTGGCCGAAAACACGTAGACATAGAACCTCTCGTAGTTGTTGGCGTAGTCGAGCGCCTTGAGGAAGTCGACATGGTAGGTGAACTCGCTCTCCGGCGTCGCGGGGAGTCGCGTCAGCGGGTGGGCGCGTCCGTATTCGGCCAGCGCGGCGGCCACGTAGTCGGCAACCTGGGGGTCGTCCAGCCCGAGCTCGCCCAAGGTGTGACGGACGAGGACGTAGAAATAGAGCTCGGGCGAGACATCGAGCATCGCCTCGGTGTCGAGCAACGCCGCGATCAGCTTGGGGTGGGCAAGGATCGATTCGAGCGCCCCATCGTCATCGAAGAGCCGGGCGAGCGAGCGCCCCGAGGCGTCGGAAAGGGCGAGGGTCGCGGAGACGAAGAAAAGATCCGCCTTGGTGAGGCGGTGCAGGCATCCACTGGGAACCGGTCGCATACGTGTGTCCTCGGGTTGGGTGTTCCGCTGGACGGGGCTCCGGCGATACCCTAACAGATACGCCAAAACGCGCCGTCCGGCAAGTCCGATTTAGCAAGATCGGTGCCAGCCATGGAGATTGACAGGTGCGGGGCGGATCTTAGACTGCGGGGCGGGAGCCCCTCCCCGCACCTACCGAACGATGCCGCCCGAAACCTATCGCATTCTTGTCGTCGACGACAACCGGGTGAACCGCATCATTCTGCAGAACCGGTTGGAGGAGGGCGGCTTCGTGGTCGCCTGCGTCGAGTCGGGAAGCCATGCGATGGTGGCGCTGGGGATGCAGGAGGGCGGGGTCGCGGAGGAGCATCCCCCGTTCGACGCG
>CAZKYJ010000123.1:4303-9519 GCA_964556355.1 uncultured Verrucomicrobiales bacterium
CCGACATTGACGGGATGGAGCTCCTTGCCAACATCCGGAAGATCTATCCCGCCATCGTCCTCCCGGTGATCATGGCCACGGCCAAAGACCAGAGCGAGGACGTGCTGGCAGCCTTCGAGGCCGGTGCCAACGACTACGTGACCAAGCCGGTCGACGTGCCGGTGCTCATCGCGCGGTTGACGACCCAGATCGATCTTCGCCGCTCCCACTACGCATTGCGCGCCGCCCAGCGATCGCTCATCCACGCGGCGAAGGCCGAGACGGTCGCCTACCTCGCGGCGGGAGTCGCGCACGAGGTGCGCAACCCGCTGGCGAGGATCCAGATGGCGGCCGAGGGATTGCGGGGCCGGGTCTGCGAGGAGGACCGCCCGATGCTGAAGATACTCGAGCGGAGTGTCGTCTGTGCCGATGCCGTCGTCCAGCGCCTCATCAATTCCTCGGCCGACCTGCGGCCGGTCTTCGTGACGGCGGACGTCAATGTTGCCATCGCCGAGACCCTCGGGCTGGTGACGACGGAAGCGCCTCCCGGGGTCGTGGTGGAAGAGGCCTACGCCGCCAACCTGCCGCCGCTGCCCCTGGCCGCCGACGAGTTTCGGCAGATCATCGTGAACCTGGTGGGCAACGCCGTGGAGGCCATGGCCGAAACCGGTGGCACGGTCACGGTGCGGACCGCGGTCGTCACCCTGTCGGCCCTCCCTGGCGACGAGGGGTCCCGCACCAGCAACCGCCTGCGGAGCGGTGATGCGGTGGCCGCCATCCACGTGGAGGATACGGGACCCGGCATCCCGGAGGAGAAACTGAACAATGTTTTTGACGCGTTCTACACCACGCGTGCCACCGGCCAGGGACAGGGGCTGGGCCTGACGATTGCGCGCAAGCTCACCGAGCTCCACGGGGGGATGCTCGCCATCACCAACCGGAAGGCCCGGGCGGGGGTACGGGCGACGGTTTACCTGCCGCTCCGATCGGACCCGCACACGACGGTGTGAGAATTTAGTGGAAAAAATCGGTTGTCAGGAGGGGGCGAGTTTGTTCCAATGCTAGGATGAACAAACAGGCACAGAAGGAGTATGATAGATTCATGGCCGGGTTGGCGAAGCGCAACCCCGGTGAAACCGAGTTCATCCAGGCGGTCGGCGAGGTTGGCGCATCGATCATCCCGTTCATGCATCGTAACCGGGAGTACAAGGATCAGACGCTCCTCGAGCGCATGACCGAGCCGGACCGGATCATCATTTTCCGGGTTAGCTGGGAAGATGACGCCGGGAACATCCGGGCGAATCGCGCCTGGCGGGTGCAGTTCAATCGTGCCATCGGTCCCTACAAAGGGGGCATGCGCTTCCACGAGTCGGTGAACCAGAGCATCCTCAAGTTCCTCGGTTTCGAGCAGTGTTTTAAGAACAGCCTGACGGGCCTCCCGATGGGGGGGGGCAAGGGCGGCGCCAACTTCAGTCCGAAAGGCCGCAGCGACCGGGAAGTCATGCGATTCTGTCAGAGCCTCATGACCGAGCTCGCCCGCTACATCGGTCCCGATACGGACGTTCCCGCCGGCGATATCGGGGTGGGCGCGCGCGAGATCGGCTACCTCTTCGGGCAGTACATGCGGATCAAAAACGAATACGAGGGCGTGTTGACCGGCAAGGGGCTCTCGTTCGGCGGGAGCGCCGTCCGCTCGGAGGCGACCGGCTGGGGATGCGTCTACTTCTGCAAGCACGTGCTCGAAGAGCACGGTCACTCGATCGAAGGCAAGACGGTCGTGGTTAGCGGCAGCGGCAACGTGGCCGTCTTCGCGGCGGAGAAAGCTACCAGTTTCGGTGGAAAGGTGGTGACGTTGAGCGATTCGGAAGGCTTCATCTACGACCCCGACGGGATCGATGCGGAGAAGCTCGCCTACATTAAGGATCTCAAGTTCAACCGGCGCGGACGGATCTCCGAGTACGCGGGTAAATACAAGAAAGCCAAGTTCACGAAGGGCTCGCGGCCGTGGGGGGTGAAATGCGATGTCGCGCTCCCGTGCGCCACGCAAAACGAACTCGATGGCGCCGCGGCCAAAACCCTGGCCAAGAACGGGACAATCGTCGTCTGCGAGGGGGCGAACATGCCCTGCACCCAGGCGGCTATCGACCACTTCCACGCGAAGGGCATCCTCTATGCCCCGGGCAAGGCGGCCAATGCGGGCGGCGTCGCCGTGAGTGGGCTGGAGCAGAGCCAGAACGCGTTGCGCCTGAGCTGGGGGCGCGAGGAAGTCGATGAGAGGCTCCAAGAGATCATGAGCAGCATCCACGCGAAATGCGTCGTGGACGGTCGCGGCGGTAAGAAAAGTGGGGTGGTCAACTACGTCGATGGCGCGAACGTCGCCGGGTTCCGGAAGCTGGCCGATGCCATGATGAGCTACGGTGTAGTCTGAGCTCGTCCGGCCGGCCGCATTTTCCGAGGGATGCGGTGGCAGGGCTCCTTCCCGCGCCCGCGCGTGTTCCCTCGCGGGGGCGCCGCTCCTCTGCCGGTGGGGCTGCGGGATCCTCAGTCGGATTTTTTGAACTTGTTTTTGAGCCGCGTCCAGAAGCTGTCGAGTTCCGCCTCGGAAGGGCCGTCGCCCGACGTCGCGTCGATCACCTTTTTTAGATCGGGGTCGAGCCCCCGGTCCTCGTCGGACGGCCGTGACGATTCCCCGCGCACGGGAACCCGGCTTTCCCGGGTCGCCGTCGCCGGTTCGTTCTTCGCCAGCTTTTGACCATACTCGGCGAAGGTATCGACGGGGATAGGATACCGCCGGGTGCTTGAGCGGAGCTTGCGGTGCGCTTGGATAAACGGCGTGGGGCTATAATAGCACTAGTAGTCGCGGGCGAACTGGCTGCGGTTCATCCCGATCTGGAGGTTCTTCCTGATCTCGAAATGGAGATGGGCGTAGTACATGCCGCGATTCGTCCCGATCGTCCCGACCTGCTGGCCGCGCTTGACCACCTCGTATTTGCGGACCGTCCGTTTGTCGAGGTGGACGTAGAGGGCGTCGACCATGCGGATCTGTCCGGAGGATTCGCGGTAGGCGTAGCGGACGATGACCGCGTTGCCCCAGCCTTTTTTATAGTCGTCGGACGCGACGACCACGCCGTCGGCGATCGAGTAGACCGGATCGCCGAGATCTGAGTTGCCGCCGCCGGTACCGTTCCAGTCTTCACCCAGGTGGCCGTTGGGCCAAAACCCCCGCGCCTTGCGGTAGTTCTTTGCATCGGGCTTACCGACGGGAAAATCGAAGCCATCGGCTAGCGGGGCGAGGATGGCCTTGGTCTGGGCGGGCGAAGGGGACGGAGGCCAAATTGAGAAAACACCGACGAGGAGTGCGGTGACCAGGGCGGTACTGATGGCCGGTGCCGGAGTCGATCGACGGCGGGTGCGGAGGTCGTGGCGCATGGGAACTGCTCGGGAAGGGGCGGGAGGGGTTAGTACGCCGGGGAGCGGGGGCGGTCAAACTTCGGCGACCCAGAGGAAGTAGCCCACCCCGAGCAGCCCCACCGCCATACAGTAGTAGGCGAAGTACTCGAATTTGCCCCGGCGGATGGTCGCGAGCACCGCGTAGACGGCGAAAAGTCCGGTGACGAAGGCGGCGACCGCCCCCGCGGCGAAGGCGCCCGCGCTGGTCGAACTAGCGAGTTCCGCCATGTCTTTGGACTTCAGGACGATCGCTCCGACGATGGCCGGGATCGCCAGGAGGAAAGAGAACTCGGCGGCCCGCTCGGGTTTTACCCCCGCGAGCATCCCGGCGGCGATGCTGCTCCCCGAGCGGCTGATTCCCGGGAGGAGGGCAAAGGCTTGGCCGATCCCGGTGATGATGGCCGATCGAGCGGAGTGGTCGCGGTCCGCCTTGCGCTGGAGCAGCTGGGGCAGGAGGAGAATAAATCCGGTGAGGCAGAGCAGCGCGGAGACCGCGACGGGGTGATGCTTGACCTGCTCGAGCGGGTCCTTCAGGGTGAAACCGGCGACCACGATGGGAAGGGTCGCGACGAAGAGATAAAAAATCAGCCTCCTTTCCCCGGCGTCCTCTTTCCGCCAGAAGATCGCGGCACGGGTCAGCTCGACAAGGCGCGTCCGAAAATAGATGAGCACGGAAAGGAGCGTGCCCGCGTGGAGGAGCAAGTCGAAAGCGACGCCGATCTCGCTGACCCCGAGGAGGTGCTGGGCGAGCGCGAGGTGGCCGGACGACGATACGGGAAGGAACTCTGTGAGCCCTTGGAGCACGCCAAGGAAGATCGCTTCGAAGTAGGTCATTCCGATGGGGAGGGAGACGATCGGTGGTCCGGCTACAGGGCTTCGCCGCCCTGCTCGCCGGTCCGGATCCGCGTCACGTCCTCGATCGTCGAAATGAAGATCTTTCCGTCCCCGATCTTGCCCGTCTGGGCGGACTCCCGGATGGCCGTGACGGCCTTGTCCAGATGGGAATCGTCGATGAGTAGCTCGATCTTCACCTTGGGAAGGAAGTCGACGATGTACTCGCTGCCGCGGTAGATTTCGGTATGACCCCGCTGGCGTCCAAACCCTTTCACGTCGGTGATAGTCATCCCCCGGATGCCGATCTCAGCCAGCGTTTCCTTGACTTCCTCGAGCTTGAACGGCTTGATGATCGCTTCGATTTTTTTCATAGTGATGGAATAGGGTAGGAGAGGGCGGTGTGTCTGGGCGTGTTAGGGCAGGGGGAACGATCGGCTGGCGATGGCAAGTCCCAACCGGAAAGTTGCGCCGCAAGCGGGGGAGTGTCTGCTAGGATGATGGCAGCGCGGGACTATATCAAGAGGTCAAGTCGAAAAATCTACCGATTTTTTAGGCACCCGCGGCGGCGGCGGGAGAGCCGGCTGCACAACTGGGTGGCGGAGAAGGTGTTCGACCGGGAACTGTGGACGCCGACCGAAGGGGGGGTGGCGCGGGGAGTCGGTCTAGGTCTCTTCGTCAGTATGTTTCTCGTGCCGTTTCAGATGGTTATCGCCGGGGCATTGGCCTGCTACTTCCACGCGACATCGGGGACGCGGATCAATCTCCCCATCGCGGTGGCCGCAGTCTGGGTGTCGAACCCGGCGACATACGCGCCGATCTTCCTCGTCCAGAGGAAGTTGGGAAACTGGGTGCAGGAGGTGCTCCCCATCCCCGAGCTCCCGCGATTCCACGGTGCCCAGGCCTATCTCACCGGCACGGTGATCACCGCCGTGGCGGCGGCGCTGCTCGGCTAC
>CAZKYJ010000124.1:0-9517 GCA_964556355.1 uncultured Verrucomicrobiales bacterium
GCAGGATCACGACGAGAAAGACGATGGTCATCTCGCCGCGGAAGAAGCGGTTGGCGTCCTCCCGTCCCCCTTCCACCAACGTGTCCGCGACGGGATCATCCCCGGCCATTTGACCGGTGAGGTTCGTCTCGGCCCGGGAGAGGAGCAGCGAACTCCCGCGGAGGCCCTCCGCAGTTTCCCAAAGCCCGATCCTGTCGAGTTCGGCGAGGGCGCCGGCGACCGGATCGACCGATTCCCGTAGCTCGCCGTCTGGCCCGATCTCTTCCCAGCGCAAGGCCTGGCCGCCGGCCGGAACGAGGGATCCGGTTCTCGCTGCCGCCAAGAGTGCCTCGCGGTTGCCCTGCTCCGCGCACCAGTAGAGGGCGTTCCCGAGGAGCAATGGGTAGGACGGCATCAGCGGGAGCTGCTCCGAGCGCTCGGCCGCGAAACCCAAAATGACCAGCCGCTGCCCCGCCACCTCGCCCGCCGCGAGGACCGGTTCGTCGCCTGCGAACCAGATCGGTTCCAGCGACCCGGAGGCATCGAGAATCGCGGTCTGGGTCAGTGCGACCCGACCGCTGGAAACCCGGTAGAGGACGGGGTGCTCCGCATTCGTCACCCGGACCCCCTCGTGGGGCACCCCGCCGCCACCGATGGGGACAGCGCGCACCGGTCCGGAACTGCCCGGTGGGTTGATGACGATGGCCGGAACATCGCTCGGCCAGGTGTCCGGGAGCCACCCCTCGAAGATGAAAACGTCGGGGGTGTCGGCGGGCGGCCAGCTATCGCCCGCACCTTGCCAAACGTCGATCTCGCCGGCGGTAGCGATCGAATTGAGAGCGATCCGAGTGAAGGGGTCGGGATTGTCGGAAATCCAGCGGACGACGATGGGCCGGGTTTCCGGCAATCGGGCGACGACCTGATCATCGAGCGCGAAGCAGTCACCCGGGACGGAGACGTGCATGCGGAGAATCTGGCCCTCCGCCCCTTCGATGGGCAAGATGAGCCCCTGACGGGCACCGGGTTCCAAGTCGAGTTTTCGCGGCAGCGGAATCCCGCCACCCACGGCCACTTTCAATTCGACCTCCACCGGCTCCGGCGCGCCTTCCGCGAGCGCAATCTGGACGTAGGCCTCCTGCTTGCCATACTCCAGCGGCACCGGGCGGACCTGGAACGCGGTGATGCCCGCATTGATCGGCGACGGCAGGGCGACCGCGATCTCCTCGACGGTCACGCCGTCCGGGATCGGCGCGGGTTCCACACCCTCGGCGAGTGGCTCTGCGTGATCCGTGGCATGCCAGATTTCGGATGGCGCGTCGAGCCGGGCGATCTGGATCGCGGTGGCCAGGGCAGCGTCCCGGTCGTCGGCCACCGGACGCGTGCGCACGGAATCGAGAGCCCGCAGCACCGAGCGGCGGTTGGTCGTGCGGGGCTCGACGACCTCCGGCCGCGAGTCGTAGGTCACCAGCGCCACCGGCGTCGCCTCGGGGACGGCGGCCAGGCGGTTGCGGATCTTGCGGACGGCCTCCTCCAGCCGGGACCCACCCTCCGCGTCCGTCGCCGCCATGGACGCCGACCGGTCGAGCAAGATGACCACCGAACTGACGGCTGAGGCGCCCGGAGAAAACACGAGCCGCGAGAGGGCGAAAACGCCGCCGAGCAGCACGAGGAGGGTCAGGAGCAACGACAGCAGCCGCTTCAGCCGACGGAGCCAGGCCGACTCCTGGTGCTCCCGGGCGAGGGACTTGAAAAAGACGAGCGTGCTGACCTGGACCGTCCGCGATTTTCGCCGGAAGAGGTAGAGGAGCACCGGCAGGACCGCGAGGGTCGCAAGCCAGAGGAATGCTGGAGAGAGAAACTGCATAGGAATCACGCGCTCCCGGCCAGCGCCGACCCGCGGGAGAGCAACTCGAGGAACATGTCCTCGAACGGCTGTCCGGTCGGCCAGCGAAGGTAGTCCACCTGGCGCGAGAGGCACTCCCGCTCGACGACGTCGAGATAGGCGGCGAAGGCTTGCTCATAGCGCTTGCGCTCACGTTTGGTGAACCACATGCGGCGGGTTTCGGAAGTCTCGACATCGACGAGCTCGACCTCGCCGTCCAGCTCCGGGGCGGCCTCGAGCGGGTGGTAGGTCTGGATGAGGTGCACCTCGCCCGGCCACGAGCCCGTGCGGCGGAGCGCCTCGGGGGCGGAGCCCGGATCGCGCCCGAACATGTCGGTGACTACGAAGATGATCCCGAAACGCGAACGCGACGGTCGGAAACCGGTGAAGCAGGCCTCCAGGTCGGTGACGCCGCCGAACTCCAAGCCCGAGAGGTAGTCGATAATCTTCTGGATGTTCCCCTGCCCTTTCAATGGAGGCATCGGGTTGGTCACCTTCTCCGCCATCGAGTAGTAGGTGACGCGGTGCTGGCTGACGAGGCCGAGATAGCCGAGCGCGACCCCTAGCTTGAGTGCGTCGAGCCGCTTCTCCCGATGCGGCGAGGACATCGATTCGCTGGTGTCGAGCACGATGTGCACGTGGAACTCTTGGGTCTCCTCGTAGAGCCGGATAAAGAGCTTCTCCAGGCGGGCGTAAAGGCGCCAGTCGATCGCGCGGTAGTCGTCGTTCTTCGTGTAGTGTCGGAAGTCCTTGAACTCCCTGGTGAAGCCGGTGGCCGGGGTTGCCTGGATCCCCTTTTTCTTTAGCTGGCGGCGTTTCCGCAAACGGAGGAAAAGGGCGCGGAGCTTCCCCAGGAACTCCGGATCGAATAGGGCCTCGCTATCTTTGGTCATGAAAAAATCGATCTCACTTCTCGACGTCACCGAGCGCGACCACACGCCCCTTAGAGGTCACGCAATAGAGCCTCCCTCCGTCGGCGACGGCGCGTGGCACCACGCAGACGCTGGCGCTGCGTCCGTCCGATTGTCGGGCCGTGCCCTGCCAGTAGGCGATCATGGGACGACGTTGGGACGGGGCGGCACCGGCTGCAAACGCCGCCGCGGGCGATTCGGCTCCCCCATCGAGGTCACGTGCCCACGACCTCTCGGGCCAGGCGGCTGCGAAAAGGTTTTGCCCGGTGAGAACGTTGTAGCAAACCACCCCGTCCGGGCCCACGGCGTAGGCGCGCGCGCCGGAGAGCGCGACATCGAGATCCCCCGGCTCGCGGCCTTCCCCGACGAAACCGATGGGCAGGAGCTCGACGCCGCCGCGGGCGAGGTCGGCCACCTGCAGGCGGCGTCCGCCCGAGTCTAGGACGACGGCTTTGCTTCCCGCTGCACCGACAAAAGTTCCGCCGATCGGGAACTGCTGCGCCGCGAGCGGGAGTTCGAGCGAGAGCGACTGCATCCCCTGGGTCCCCATGAGCAAGAGCCGCCGGGATGTCAGTGCGGCCATCACGTTGGAACCTTCGGCCGCGGAGGTCGCCCACCCGACAGCCGGCGCCACGAGTTCCCCCCGCCCCTCCACGAACTGCCGGACGCGATAGTCGCCCAGCGATCCGTTGCGGCCAAGATGGCTCAGAGAAACCGGGGCCAAGGCGGTTATGCTCGTCCAGGTGGAGCCGTCTTCCACCACGTCGCTGGCGAGTTCCAGGGCGAGGGGGAACGCCCGGACATCGCCACCATCGAACGACCAGAGCGTCGCGCCGCTCGCGCCGTCCAAGATGAGCGGGCGATGGCCGTAGATGCAAAGGAGCCCGTTCCGGAACGCCGCCCCCGCCCCCAGCGCCGCCGGGGCGAAAGCCCCTCCCCCCTCGGCGATGGCGTCGCGCATCCAGAGCACTTTGCCCGACTCTCCCTGGAACGATGCCGCCACGCCGGCACCCGGGCTGAACACGGTGACCGCGCCGCCGGGAGCCACGAAAACCCCCATCGGCGGCGGCCCGAGCTGGGCGTATGCTCCCGCCTCCTGCCCCGCTGCGGGAGGCAGTAGATCACCGACGAACCCCCGCCAAAGCACGGATCCATCATCGACCGAACGGCAGGTCAACGAGTCGCCATCGGGGATGTAGATCCTCCCGTTTCCGACCGCCAGTCGATCGGGCAAGCCCACCGGAAGCCCGCCCCTGCGCTGCTGCTGGACCCTACCGGACGTGCGCGGCGCCCCCCGCCGGACGAACCGCTTCGGTGCGATCGAATGCCCGCCCAACCCGTGGGTGCCGGCTATCTCCCATCGCACCTTGCCGCCGTCCGCATCGATGGCCGCGATACCCCCGTCGTCGGAGACGACGAGGACCGTGGCAGCCCCGACGGGCAAGATCTGGGTGACGCCCCGACCTCGGGCGGTGTCGAATGCCCACTCGAGCTTGATGCCGCCGACCGGCCCGGAAGACTCGACGGGCTCCGCCGCCCCGATCCGACGGTCGAGTGCCCCCATGGCAGCGTCCATCTCCAAGGCCAGCCCGTCGGGGAAAATGATCGCCTTCTGCCCGCCGTCTCCCGCCTGCGCGAGCACCTCGCGGAGATCGGCGGCGGCCACCTCCCGCGCCTCGTCGCGGCCGAGCCCTTCGAGCACTTGGATACGCGCCCACAACGCCCAGAGCCGCTGCGCATTGATCACGTTGACCTGCTCGACTTCATCGAGCAGGGCGAGCGCCTCCTCGAGGTCGTCCCGGTCGATGGCATCCACCACCGACCGCCAGTAGGAATCGGCCAGGTGGGCACGGAGGAGCGCGTAGGTCTGGTCGCTCAGCGCCCCGCCTTGGCCTCCGAAGATCAGCTTGCGCAGGGCGCCCCGGAGCGCCCCTTCATCTCCCGTGGCCGCGAGCACCTGGATGTAGCGCTCCCAGAAGGCAAGCGTCGCGGGCTCGAGCTCGGTGAGCCGGGCGAGGGCGCCGACAGCTTGCGGGATCATCCCGTATTCGATCAGCTGGCCGTGGGATCCCGCCAGTGCCTCGGCCTCCCCCACCGCCGGAAAGTCCACCAGTTCCAGCAGGGGGCGGGCGAGGTCCGGGCGGTTGGCCGAGTGGTAGAGCCGGGCGAGCCGGATACGGTAGATGTCGGCGCGGGCGGCGTCTTCGCCGATGAGCGCTTCCAGCTGGGCGCTGGCCTCGGGCATGTGGTCGGACCGACCTTCTAACACATCCACCAAAAGCCGCCTGAGCCGCACGCGGCCATCGCCGCCCGTCCCCGCCCCGGGCTCGAGCCGCTCGCGGATCACTCCCGCCACCTCCTCGGCGCGGTGGTTGCGGTCGGACATCTCGCAGAAGACGAGAAACCGGGCGAGGACGTCGGCCGACCAGGAATCCTCTTCGCCCGCGTAGCGCGCCTGCTCGGCGTCGAAGAACGGTTCGAGCGTGTCGAAGGTCTCGTGGAAACGCGCCGCGGCCTCCAGCCACTGGGCGGAGCGCACCCCGGTATCCGTGAGGGCACGCGCCTGTTCGATCGCGCGCTCACCCGCGCTTTGCTCGCCCATTTTCCCGAGGACGTCGACGAGGGAAAGCTGGAACTCGAAGCGGGTCGGGTCGTCGGCCAGCCGCGCGACGAGGGCGGTCTGCGCCTCCGCCAGCATCCCTTGGGCGATCATGAATTGGATGACGTCGGCGAAATTCTCCAGGGACGCCCCCGCCGCGAGCTCGGCGGTGAAGAGCGCACTGGCCGCCCGGGGGTCACCGGCGGCGAGATAGGTCTCGGCCAGCTCGCGGCGCACGTCGATCCGATCGGGCTCGGCGACCACGACCGCCTTGAAGTAGTGGCTCGCGTCGAGCGGGAAGGCCATCCGCCGGAGCGCCCTCCCCAGTTCGAGCTGTTGCGCCCGCTGTTCCTCATCGGTGAGCCCCTGCAAGGCGACCGCGAACTCCGCCCGCGCCCGCTCTTTATCCCCGGTGGCATAGAGCGCTTTCACCAGGCGGTAGCGGAGGTCCGGGCGCCCGGGGGTTTCGTCGAGCCGACGGGAGAGGTAGGCGACCTCGCGCCGGGCATCGCCCGTGCGGTCGAAGAGCGCGAGCGCCTGCGCCTCGACCGCGGGTGCCGTCGGCACCGCCAGCAGGACATCGAGGGCTTCCCGACGACGCCCCGCCGCCGCCAGCAACTCGACGAGCTCGAGCGCGGCTCCGGTATTGGCGGGATCCGCCTCGTGCTTGGATCGGGCATCGGCCAGGAGCGCGTCCGCCCCTGCCCCACCGCCCTGGATCCGCATCCGACGGGCCGCGATCTCGCCCCGCCTCCAGTAGTCGGGCGCCACCCGGTCTAACAAACCAGCCAAACGCGCCAGCGCCTCGTCCTTGCGGCCCAGCCCGGCCTCGGCATCCGCGGCGAGCAGGTCGATCTCGACCATCAACTCCGGCCCCCCCCCGCCCGCCCAGGCCCGCTCCAAGCTGGCCAGTGCCTGCTCGGCAAACCCGAGCCGGGAGAGCTGGCGGGCGGTCGCCACGAGGTCGGATGGGCGGAGGGCGGGATCGGATGCGCGGCCCTCGAGCAGAGGCAGCGCCGCCTCGGGACGGCCCGCTTCTTCGGCGGCATCCACCAGGTCATCGAGCCAGGCGTCGCGGCGGCGGGCGTCCCTATCGCCTAACAAACCCACCGCCCGCACCAGTGCCGCGAGCGCCTCGGGGTCGCGCTGCGCGACGAGGCCTTCGTATTCGAGGTGGGCGATGGTCGCGTCCTCCGGGTGCCGCTCGACCGCCAGGCGCGTCATCGATTCGGCCTCGGGACGGTTGAGGGCGCGGAGCAGCCGGACCAGCACGACGTGCGCGCCCACATCGGCGGGATACTGGGTGACGTGGGTTCGGTAGAGCGCCACCAGCTCCTCCTCCCGCCCGGCGTCGCGGTAGAGCCCCACGAGCTTTTCGAGAGGTGGCCGCAGGCTGGCGTCGTAGTGGAGCGCGGTGCGGAAGGCGAGCGACTGCTGGGCGAACTGGTCGTCATCCGCCGCCCAGAGCGCCCCGGCCACAAGGCCGATGGCCATCGCTAGCAAGGTTCGCCGACGCATTGGCGCGGAACTTCGCTATGCGCTAGGCTGATTGCAAATGCACCGTCGCACCCTGCTTCTCGCGATCCCGATGGCGCTCGCCGCCTGCGTGAATGAAGCCTCCCCCAACGCGCCCGATCGCCGGGAGATCGCTGAAGCCTTCGCCCGCACCGTGATCCCCGAGGCCACCGGTGAAGAGGTCCCGTTCGAGGAGGCCGTCGAAGCGCTGTTCGCCCGAGCGAACGAACTGGTGGAGGGCGACGTCACGTTCATCGCCAATTTTGGCGGGCTTCCCGACGGGCGCCGCCGTACCCCCGTCACGTTCGGGTGGTTCGATGAGAGCGCATTCGAGATCCTCCTCGAGATCTGTTCCTTGGCGGACACCACCTTCCGTCTCCGCTACGGGCAGTTCGAGTTCGGCACCGCCGAGGACGCATTTTTCCAAGACCCGTCGTGGGAAAGCATGCGTGTGCTGCCACCGTAGCCGGGATCAGTCCGTGCTCCCGGGCCTCACGGCGACGTAGGCGGCGACCGGCCGCCCTCCCGCGGCACCCCACGCGCTCGCCCAGAGGACCCGCTCCCCGCCGGGCGAAGGAACCGCGTGCGCCTGCATCAGGTAGTCCCCCGCTCCGGCGTGGAGGTGGGCGATCCGCTCGACCTCCAAGCTGCCGTCGAGCGTGAGGTCGTAGTGACTCGGTCGACCGGATTCGCTCCAGGGTTTGCCGACCGGTCTCCCATCGAGATCGAACACCCGTGTCTGGTCGCTGCCCCCGCCGTCGACGGCGCCATTGAGAACGATGTAGCGCCCGGAGGCCGACACCGAGACCCAGTCGACCCCGATGCCGTCAAGGACCAGGTCGGGGTGCTTCCGCCGCGCGTGCAGATCGTAGGCGAAGGCGACGTGTCGGCCGCCCTTCTGCCCGACGACGGCGACGAACCTCCCGTCCCGCGAGAGGTCCCCCTCCCACGGCCCGATGTGAAAATCGGAGTAGCCATCGCCCAACCGGACGACGATCTCCCGCGCGTCGCTCGCGACGTCCCAGTAGCCGATCATGTCGTCCTCCGTGAAGACCATCCCGGCGGGATCAGCCGGGAGCCAGCGCCGCTCCACCCCTGGCGGATCGTTGCGACCGAAGAGGGGCTGGTAGCTCGTGCCGTCGAGGAACAGCAGGCTCGGGAACCCGTGGTGTCGCCCGAGCAACAGCAAGGTCCCGTCGCAGTTCCATGCCGCGATTTTGGAATACTAATGCCTGGCGACCGCGTCCCAGCGCGCCTCGACGTTGGGGATGCCCTCCCCGACATCGCCGGTGATACGCGTCACCGACGAACCGAATACGGGATCGATGAACGGCTGCAGGTAGCCCGGTTTCGCGACCGTGGGAACGGCCACGGTCTCGGTAGGTCCCACCGGCTCACCAGCCAGCGTGGACGAAACGATGGCGCAGAGCAGGCGGGCGGCGAGACTACTCGCCCGCACCATCGTCCGCAGCCGGTTGACCGCCTTCCCGCAACTGCAGGTGAACCTTGGCCACCTGCCCCATGTAGTGCGGCATCGCGTAGGTCGTCGCGGCCTTGCGGATATGGTCGAGCGATTTCTTGGGCTCCCCCATGACCTCGAAATAAAGGCCGAGATACAGGTGGGCGTAGCAAAGTTGATTGCGCTCGTCGTCGGGCGCCCCCGATGCTTCGGCCGCCTCCAGCACCGCTTCCACCGTGCCGGTTCCGGCGTAAAGGTCGTAGACCTCGCTCAGGGGCACCCGGGAATCGCGGCCTTTGGGATACATCGCTTTGCGCGCCTGGTCGGCGTCCGACGCCCGGGCGAGGCAGAGGAAATGCCAAGCGGCATTCTCGATATCATTCCCGTTCACCGTCTGGTGCGCCTCGAACTGCCCCGCGCCTTCCACAAACTCCTCCGTGTAGTAGAGCGCGATGCCCCGCTGCCAGTGGTAGGGAAGTTCGGAGGGACGCGCCTCCAAAAACGCGTCGAAGGCCTCGACCGATCCGTGGACATCGCCCGCGTAAAACCGCTCGACGCCAAGCCGTTGCCACTCGCCGGGAGTGCGCGCCTCCTCGCCCCGTGCCGACCCGCACATCGCGACGACCGCCAAGAAGAATACAATTCGCGATTTGCTATGAGCGTGCTTCATGCGCTGAATCAAGACCACGACCGCCCTTCCCGCATCCCGGATGTTTCGCGACTACCTCAAGCTCCACTTCATCGTCTTCCTCGCCAGCTTCACGGCGATCATCGGGCACGAGATCATGCTGTCGGCGGTACCTCTGGTGTTCTGGCGAACGCTGATCGCCGCCGCCGCGCTCGCCGTCCTCATCTCGGCGCGCAAGACCACCCCCGGTCCGACGCCCCGCCAGCGACTCAAGATGCTGGCCAACGGGCTGATGGTGGGGCTCCATTGGGTCCTCTTTTTCCTCGCGGTAAAGATGGCCAACGTCTCGGTTTGCCTGGTGGGGATGGCCACGTCCGTGCTGTGGACGGCCATGCTCGAGCCCCCCCTGCTCCACAGGCGTCGCCCGTCGGCCTACGAGTTCGCGCTCGGAATCGTCGTGGTGGGCGCCGTCGCCATGATCTTCCGGCCCGGCTTCCAGTTTGGAGCCGGGCTCCTCGTGGCCATTGCCTCGGCCCTGGCTGCC
>CAZKYJ010000125.1:0-4055 GCA_964556355.1 uncultured Verrucomicrobiales bacterium
CCACGCCCGCTTCGAGCAGTCCTTCCACGTCGAAGGTGGCGGCTGGCTGGAGGTTTTCCCGGAGCTGCTCATCCCCCAATCGCGCTCGCGCTACCGGCAGCAGACGCGGATCGATGTGGCCGAGGGTGGCCGCCTCTACTTCGTCGAAACCCTGGCGCCCGGCCGGGTGGCGCACGGGGAGAACCTGGCCTACGCCGAGCTCGACTGGCGCTTCGACCTCGCGGTGCGCGGGCTTCCGGCGGCGCGGGAGCGCGCCCTGGTGCGCCCGCCGGACCGCTGCTGGATGCTGGAGGTTCCGGGCTGGGAACGCGCCTACTACGCCACCGTCTGGGCGGTGGCGCCCGAGCTGGCCGGGTGCGGGCTGGAGGACCGTCTCGAGATGTTGCAATGCGACGACGCCCTCGTGGGGGCGACGCCGAGCGCGGTGCCCGAGGCGCTTTGTGTCAAGGTGCTGGCGCGTTCGAGTATCGCGCTGCGCCGGGTGCTCACCGGTATCCGCACGGCGTTTTCTACGGCGCTTCCGAACCTCCAATCCTCCGCGCGAAAGCTATGATCGCGATGCATTTGCCCGACGGGATCCTCACGCTCCCGGTGTGGGTGGCGCTGACCGCCATCGGGGCGGCGGGGCTGGGCTGGGCGGCGGCGCGCACGCGCCGGCTCGACGCCGAGGGTGTCAGGGCGCCGCTGGTGGGGCTGGCGGCGGCCTTCGTCTTCGTCTCCCAGATGGTCAACTTCCCCGTGGCGACCGCCGTCTCCGGGCACCTCATCGGCGCGGCTCTCCTCGCCGTGTTGCTCGGTCCGTGGATGGCGTCACTGGTCATGGCGGCGGTGCTCCTCGTGCAGGCGCTCGTCTTGCAGGATGGCGGGATCACCGCCCTGGGGGCGAATTATTTCAACCTCGGAATCCTCGCCGTATGGGTGGCCTACGGGTGTGTCCGGATCGCGGGAAGGCACCGGCTAACCGGGGCGTTCGTGGGGGCGTGGGCGGGGACGATGGTGGCGGCGGGCGCGGCGGCGGTCGAACTCGGGCTCTCGGGGGTGGCCGGGACGGGGAGGCTGTTACTGCTCATGTTGGGCATCCACGCCGTCATCGGTATCGGGGAGGCGATCATCACCGTCATGGTGCTGAAGTTCGTCGGTGAACAGGTGCCCGACCTGACGAAAGGGGGGGTGTATGGGACGTAGGGAGGTCGTTTTGCTCGTCGCCATCATCGCCGTGGCGCTGCTCGCCTGGATCGGGGGATCCGCGCTACCCGACGGCCTGGAATGGACCTTGGAAAGGGTGGAAGACTGAGATGGGACGCTTCGGGCACCACACTTTTTTGCGATCGGGCGCTCTGCGGCCCGCGCGGCCGCTGGTCGCGTCCGACCGGGTGCGCGTCGGGCTCGTGCTCACGGCGCTCGTCGCCACGGCCGCCGCTCCGCCCACGGCCTGGCTCCTCGTGCCGCCGGCGGCTCTGGTGGTGGCGGGCCGGGTGCCCTGCAGGCTCGTGGCTTTTCGGGTGCTTTTGTTAGTGCCGCTCGCAGCGGGCTCGCTGGTGGCGCTTCCGCTCCTCTCCGGGCGCGCCGGCTGGGCGGTGGCGGTCGCGCTGGCCACCAAGCTGGCGGCGGCCAGCCTCTACCTGAGCTTCCTGCTGGCGGCCACCCCGCTGCCCCGCCTGGTGGGGGCGCTGGAGGCGCTCGGGTGCCCGGCGGTGCTGGTGGAGATCGTGCGGGCGTCGCTGCGCTACACCGGGCTCCTCGTCGAGGAGCTGGGGCGGATGCGGGTGGGCATGGCCGCCCGCGGGGGGCGTGGCCTGCGCGGGGCAGGAGCCTTGTTAGGGTCACTCTGTCGCCGGGCGCTGGCGCGGGGGCAGCGCCAGCAGGCGGCGCGGCTGGCCCGCCGCATCGGTGGCGACGGAGCCGACGGCGACGGCGACGGCGACGGCCGTCGGGGTGGCGGATTCCCCATCGAGCTCGACCACCTCTGGTTCACCTACCCGGGGGCGGAGGGAGCGGCGCTGACCGACGTGTCGCTCCGGGTGCCCGACCGGGGGAAGCTGGCGCTCCTCGGCGCTAACGGCGCGGGCAAGACGACGCTCTTGCTCCACCTCAACGGCGTGCTTTTGGCGCAGCGGGGGGCGGTTTGGATCGACGGCCGGAGGGTGACCAAAGCCGGCCTGGGGGAGGTGAGGGCAAAGGTCGGGATGGTTTTCCAGGATCCGGACGACCAGGTATTCGGACTGACGGTTTGGGAGGACGTGCGCTCCGGGCCGGAGCAGCTAGGGCTGGCACCGGGCGTGGTTGATACCCGCACGGAGGAGGCGCTCGCGGCCGTGGGCCTGTTGAAGAAGCGCGCGGCATCGCCGGTGGCGCTGAGCCGCGGCGAGCGGAAACGTGCGGCCATCGCTGGCGTGCTGGCGGCGGGGGCGGAGATCCTCGTCTTCGACGAGCCGATGGCCTCGCTCGACCCGGCCGGGAAGGATGAGATCGCCGTCCTCTTGCAAGATCTCCACCTCGCGGGCAAAACGTTGGTGGTGGCAACGCACGATGTCGATTTTGCGGCGGCGTGGGCGGAGACCGTGGTGTTGATGGCAGGGGGGCGGCCGATCGCGGGCGGCGCTCCGGAACTGCTCGTCGACGAGGCGGCCATGGCGGCGGCGGGGCTGGCTCCCCCGCTCGTCGCGCGCCCGTTCCAAAACGTCCTCCGCCAGCTCCGCGAGCCCGGACCTCCGCCTCACAACGAGCGCGCGGCGGTTGCCTGGCTGGAGGAACGTTTGAGAAATCCGGTGGCGGCCAGCGCCCCGGAGGCGGCCAGCGCCACCCAGGGAAAGAGCCATCCGCCCGCGACGAAGGGTGTCCGCGCGGAGGATCTGCCGACCCGATAGCTGAGCGTGCCAGGCCTGACCAGTGGGAGCCGGGCGCGGAGATTGCCACCCGGGTCGATGAACTGGGTGACCCCCGAACTCGCGGCGGCAGCGAACCAGCGCCCGGTTTCGGCGGCACGAATCCGCGCGAGGGCGGCATGCTGCTCGTGCTGCTTGGCCGTCCACGATTCGGCGTCGAAGGTCGGCGCGACGATGAACTCCGCCCCTTGCGACACGATCTTGCGGATGACCTCGCTATAGTCTCCGTCGAAACAGATCGGCGTGCCGATCCGGCCGAGCTCGGTTCCGGTGGGCGCGAAGCTCTCGCCCGGCGTGCCGTCGTCGAAGAAGTGGACCGGGCGTGTTTTGTAGTATTCTCCGACCACGCCGCCGCGGTCGAGAACCAGTGCCGTGTTGAACCAGTCGGCCGATTCTCCGCCCGCTACGGTTTTCGTGCCCAGCACCAGGGTGATGTCCATCGATTCGCAGAGCGCGACGATCTTGGTCATGGCGGGCGGGTCTTGGCGGACGTCGTAGGGCAGGGCGTACTCGGGCCACACGACGAGGTCCGGGTGCACGTCCCTCGCCGATTCCGTGAGGGCGAGATACGCGGGAAGTGCGCTGTCTTCGCATTGCACGAGGGTGACGAGTGGGCCGTCTACCACCTCGCCCGCCCCGGGACGGATAATGCCGAGGGCGAGGAATCCAAGGGTCAGACCGGCGCCCCACCCACGGGACCGTTTCCTAACCAGCGCCGCCGCTGCCGCCACCACGAGGAACGAGGTGGCGTAGACGCCGAGGAGCGGGGAAAGGTGCGTCGGCCCCAGGGCCACCCCAGGCGTCAACCATGGGAAGCGGAGGAAATAGAGCTCGCAGCGCACGAATTCGATGCCCGTCCACAAGGTGGCCACCGCGAGGACGAAAGCGCCCGCCGAAGCGTGTCGCTTGCTGGCGGCGTTGGCGGCCAGGCAGGTGATCCCCGTGAAGAGCGCGAGGATGGCGAAGAGCGGTAGTGCGGCTTTACCGAAGATATTGAAGAACCACGAAAGCGCGGTGCCGTAGCTGGCCAGGCCGTGGAGCATGCCGAGGTAGAAGGCGCGCCGCGCCGTGGTGCGGGTGGTAGCAGCGAGCAGCAGGCCGACGGCCACGAGCGCGAGCGGCCACCACCCCAGCGGCGGAAAGCTGCAGGCGAAAAGGGTGGCGCTCCCC
>CAZKYJ010000125.1:4065-9477 GCA_964556355.1 uncultured Verrucomicrobiales bacterium
AGCGCCAACTGGGTCGGGAGCTTCAATCAGGGAAGCTACGGCGGAGCGCCGAGCTCGTCCACCAGATCGCGAAACCGCCGATCCGCCGGGCTCTTGGCGAGGGCCATCGAGGCGGAGCGCCGAGCCCTTTCCCCATCCCCCACGGCCTCGTAGTAGCGGGCGAGCCAGTAGTTTACCAGCGGGTGATAGTTGAGGTTCAGGTTGGCCATCTGCGCACATCCCGGAGCGAGATCCCGCATCTTGTCACCGGCGGATCCGGGGGCGTCCGTGGTCGCGAAATAGGCGGCCATCCCGGCATTCACCAGCGGGTCCTGGGGGAACCGCTGGAGGAGTTCGATGCCTTCGGAGGGGTGCGTCGTGGGGAGCTGCCCGTCGATCCAATGCTCGAAAGACCACTCTCCGAGGACCGGGAAAGTCAAGCGATCCAAGGGACGCGGGCGTTCTTCTGGGGGGGTTCCCACGATCTCCGCCAGAGCCGCCCAAGGAATTCCAGGCAGCGCCACCCCCGTTCGCGGATCGATCGAGCGGCCGGCGATCGCGTTCGCCGCCGCCAGGGCATCCCCGGCCATTTCACCGGGGTCGAAGGTGATTTCGCTCCAGTTGCCTCCCGCATCGCGGATCCGCACCGATCTCCCGCTGGTTCCGAAGGTCAGCCGCGTGGGGACGGATTCCCCGAGGCCGATCGGACCCGCTACCCGCTGCCGCGTCTCGGGGTGCCAGATTTCCAACTCGGGGTAGGGAGAGCTGATCGCGGCAAGCAGGTCGTCGCGGAGCAAAAGGTAGCGGTAGTCGCTCCCCCCCGCCATAGGGTTGCTGGCCGGCAGACCGGTGGCGGCATCCCACACGCGGATGCCGTTCAAGAACCCGCCGGTGACGATCCGGTCCCCGGATTGGCTGAAGGCGATGGCCGGCGAGCCGCCGATCCCGGTGGTCCACACGATGGGAGCGCCGATGGCCTCGCCGGAAGGGAACTTCCAGCGCTGGAACTCAAGCCCGAAGACACCCGCGAGCATCGTTCCATCGGGCGACAGGGCGGCCCGCCAAGCGGAACCCGTGAAGACGCCGTCCACATTGGGCTGGAGCGGCCCTCGGAGTTCGGTGGCCGTCCGCGGATCGAAGAGGCGGATCTCATCGCTCACGAGAACGAAAGCGGATCCGTCGTGCGAGAACACCACCTGTTTGAGGTCGGCTGTGCCGGGCGGGACGACGGTGGCGACCAGCTTGCCCCGGGCCCCGAGATCCCAGACCCTGGCAGCGCGGTCGGCGTGCAGGGTGACGCAGAGCGATTCGTCGGGCGAAAAGACGATTCCCATTTCTTGCCCGATGCGTGGGGACGGCATCTCAACGTCAAACGAATCTCCATCCTCCCGCATAAAGACCGCCCGCTCGAAAGAGAGTTCAACGGTAACGCGCCCGCTCGGAGAGGAGACGGACCTCGAATAGGGGGCAGATTCCGGTGGGGGCGGATGCAGGACGAGTTCATAGATGCGCGTGCTACGGTCAGCGCAGGCGATGGCCAGCAGTCTTCCGTCCGCGCTGAAGGCGACCCGGAGCGCCGGAGCGGAGAGGTCGATGGCCGGGAAGAGAGATGGACCGTCGCCGGTGCTTGCGTAGCTCTCGGAGTCCCAGATTCTCACGGTATGATCGTGCGAAGCGGTGGCCAGCATCCCGCCGCCCGGGGCAAAGCGTGCGTCGGTGATCTGATCCCCGTGGGCGGAAATCGTCGCGGTCGGTTCCGTGTCGCCGAGGAACCAGACCCGAACTTCCCCGCTGGAGTTCCACGTCGCGAAACGGTCGACCTCCTCGGAGAAAACCGCCCCGTCAACCCGGCCGGGGTGCTCGAACGGCTCCGAGATCGGCGAGGCATCGTGGCCGTTCCAGAGACGGGCGTGCCCGTCGGTCGACGTGGTCAAAAGCAATTCGCCGTCCGGAGAAAAAACGGCGGAAGTGACCTTGCCCCCGTGGGTCAGTGGCGGACCGATCCTTTCCCCAGACGGAATCCGCCAGAGGACCGCCGTGCCGTCGTCCGAGGCCGTGGCCGCACGCCGCCCATCCGGCGAGAAGAGCATCGTGTTGATGGTGTCGTCGTGCTCGAGGGTGACGATGGGGGTGAGGAGATCGCCCCCCGAGACGATTTTTGCGACGTTCAGTAACGAGGGCACCCGGACGAGGGGCATCGCAGGGTCGGCGAGCCCAATGTGCGGACTCCGATTCCATCGGCTGTCGAAACCGGGTGCGGCAAGCTCGAGGCCCGGCAGTTCCCAGATGCGTTCGCCGTCGAAGAACAGGGATCCGTCCGGATGGAACCCCGGGGGAAGCGCTACGACCGATTCCCGGGTTTGGAAGGAGGCCACCGGTACAGCGTGGTTCAGCGTCGAGAGAAGGGAGTGCAGCCGGATCCGGGCAAGCCGGGCGCCCGCGTCGTCGGCCACGGCACGGGCGAGCAGGGCGAGCGCCCCGGCGGCATCGCCCGCCTCGAGGGCGGTGGCGGACTGGACGAAGCGTGAGCGGGCTAGTGTCGCGCGAGTTTCCTCCTCGGCCTCCTCCGCCTCGCCCTTGGCGAACTCCGCCTCGCCGCGGGCTGCGACCGCCTCTTTCTCTCGTGCCTCCGCTTGCGCGCGGGCACTGGAAGCATCCCAGGCCAGCGCCGCCATGGCGATGGCGATCGCCGCGACCGTGGCCGTGAGCGCGGCGAAGCGGTTCCGCTGCCGGCGGAGCTCCCGGCGCTTGAGCGCGTCGAAGCCGACCCCGAGGAGCCCGGCGATCAACTTCAGCTTGGCGTCGCCTTTCCCGTCGCCTACCGGTCGGGCATCGGCGGCCACCGGCTCGGCGCCCGTTTCGAGCAGCGCGGGGGGGAAGCAGGCCGGAGGGTCGCCGTCGACGATGAGCGCGAAGATCCGCTCGCCCCCACCGAGGGCGCGAAAATGGGTGATCTCGGCGCTCACATAGCGCGAGGCTGCCGACGCCGGGGAGCAGAGCACGATGAGGAATCGCGACTGCCCGAGCGCCTCCCGGATGGTGGAGGAGAGGTCCCCGGCGGCGGGGAGTTCGTCGCGGTCGCGAAAAACCGGCGCGAGCTTGGTCTCGGGAGACGATCCGTCACGGCGGGCGATCCCGGTCGGCAAGCGGTAGGACTCGAGCCCGCGGTGGAGCCAGCGCGCCCACGGGGCATCGCGGTGGGAATAGGAGAGGAATGCGAAGTACCTGATCTCCGGTGCGCTCACGGGTTGGCGTGGGTCGGAGCCGCAGTCGCTATCCGCGTTTCCGGAAGAGCATGATCTCGTTGCCTTCCGTGTCGACGCACATCGCCAGATGCGGTGGTTCACCGTTCTCGGGTTCGGGCTCTCGCTTTAGCACGCCCCCGGCGGCCACGATCTCGTGCGCCGCCTCCACCACGTCCGCCACCTGGAAGCTCATCCCGGTCCACGTCCGTTTGCCTTCCCCACCGCTGTGGATGCCGATCGTCGTACCGCAGAGCGAAAGCTCCGCCATCACTTCGATCTCTCGGACCACCTCGGCCCCGAGGACGTCGCGGTAGAACGCCGTCGCCCGGGGGAGGTCGGCGGCCCAGATGATGTATTTGACGCGTTCGACGTTCATGGCAGGCGAGGGTAGTGCTCCGACCACGGCTGGGCAACCGGGATTCGGCGGGCGCGGACCGGGCTGAAGAAAACTTGAGGATCGCCGAAATTTGGCCTGACCCCTTGAGTGCGCGGCGGGCACGCATTACGCTTTCCCCCATATGGGAAGAGCATTCGAATACCGCCGCGCATCCAAGGAAAAACGCTGGGACACCATGTCCAAGATGTATCCGAAGCTGCAGCGCCTCATCACGTTGGCAGCGAAAGATGGTGGGCCCGATCCCAACGCCAATGGCAAGCTCCGCGCGGCCATCGCCAATGCCCGCGCCCAGAACCTGCCGAAGGACAACATCGAGAACGCCATCAAACGCGCATCCGGCGCCGATGCCGAGGACTACTCTGAGGTCGACTACGAAGGCAAGGGACCCCACGGGGTCCTCCTCTACATCGAGACGGCGACGGACAACATCAACCGCACGATCGCCAACCTGAAGACCTACTTCCACAAGCTGGGCGGGGAGATCGTCCAGAATGGCTCGCTCACCTTCCTCTTCGACCGCAAGACGGTCATCGAGTTCCCGGTGCCAGAGGGGAAAGATCTCGAGGAGATCGAGCTCGAGCTCATCGACCACGGGCTTGAGGAGATGGAGGTCAACGAGGGCACCGTCTACCTTTACGGCGACTACACCGCATTCGGCAGCCTGACCACGGCGGTCGAGAAGCTCGGGATCGAGGCGACCAAAGCGAAACTCCAGCGCATCGCCAACTCGCCAGTCGAGTTCACCGACGAACAGATCGAGGATATCGAGCGCCTGATCGACCGCATCGAGGACGATGACGATGTCCAAGAGGTCTACACGAATATCGCGTAGCGTTTTGGCCGCGATGAAACGTCGTTGCTTCCGGCGGCGTAATGCCTGTGCCACGGGGGATATTGCCCCGTGTCCGCATCATGCCATTACCTACCACCCATCGATTTTTTCTTGCTCTGGTCGCGTTCGGCACGCTCGTGTCCGGACTCCGCGCCGAGCATCCTGGCGCGGTCATCTACCGGAACCAGTGCATCGAGTGCCACGGCGAAAACGGCCAGGGGGTGCCCGAGGAATGCGAGGAGCCACTCGTCGGCAGCCGCACCCTCGAGTCGCTGACCGGCCGGATCGAGCGCACCATGCCCGAGGACGATGAGGACGCCTGCGTCGGTGACGATGCCGCCGCGGTGGCCGCCTATATTTTCGACGCCTTTTATTCGCCCGAGGCCCAGGCCCGGATCAATCCTGTCACCACGGATCTCGTCCGCCTCACCGCTCCGCAGTACCGCGCCTCGGTGGCCGACCTGATCGGCCACTTCCGCAACAGCAGCAATGGAAACTTCGGCCAAGACCGCGGCCTGAACGCCAACTACGAGGGCGTCGCCTTGGCCGACAAGGGCACCGTCAATGCCGGGCAGAGGGACGAGCGGAAAAAGGTGAAGTACGAGCAGGTCGATCCCCGCATTGATTTCGACTTCGGCGAGGGGAGTCCGCAGGACGACAAAATGCGTGCGGACGAATTTGAAATCCGCTGGTGGGGAAGCCTTATCGCCGAGGAGACCGGGACCTACGAAATTGTCGTCCGAACGCAAAATGGCGCCCGCCTCGAGCTGAACAGCACCGGCGGCCGCGACGACTACCTCATCGACGCCTGGGTGAGCTCCGGTGCTGAAGTCCGGGACGAGACGGCCAGTATCTTCCTTCTCGGCGGCCGCGCCTATCCGATCAAGCTCGAATGGTTCAAGTACCGGGACAAGTCCGCCTCGATCACCCTGCTATGGAAATCGCCATCCGGAGTGCTC
>CAZKYJ010000126.1:0-9462 GCA_964556355.1 uncultured Verrucomicrobiales bacterium
GGTCTCGCTCGCCTCCCTCGATCTCACCGTCGTGCCGGACGACTTCCAGTCCGCCAAGCATGTCGCCGGCCTTGCGGCGTCGGGACTCGCCATCGATCTCGACGCCGCGGCCTGGGATTTTTTCACCGCCCCCGCCCCGGCAGGCCCATCCCCCGACACCCTTCCGGCTGAACATTCGCCCCCGCTATGGGAGGGGCTCACCTTCGACGAGCTGGAGATCGCACCCACCCCGATCCACATCGCCGAGCACACCGGTCTGGGCGTTCCGGAAATCACCACCACCCTCGCCGTGACCCACGATCCGCGACCGGATGGTCGCCCCGGTCGCGTCCACACATTCTCCCTCACCGACATCATAGCAGAGCTGGCCGCCGACGCCGGCGGCCCATTCGCCGCCATCCGAGAAGCCCACGCCGTCATCGATCCCGAAACCATCTGGAAAACCCGCCAGATCGAAGCCGTCTCGGTTTCCGGCGCCCGCCTCACCATCGGCGACTCCCTCATGAATCTCGGGGCGGAAGGAGAAGCGGCCGGAGAACCGCCGTCGACCGCCCCACCGGCCTCCCTCCGCCGCTCGCCTGCGTGGCGCATCGGAAACCTCTCTGTCAAGGGAAGCCAGGCCATTCTCGAGGATATCGTCCCCGGCCTCCCTCCCGTCCCCTTCGGCATCGACACCACCCTCACGAACGTCCCCCTGGACCGCGAGGACCTCATCGCCTCCAACGAGCTCCAGCCCGTCGCCGAGATCGCCAACGCCACCATCAAATCGAAGCTCAACGCCAGCATCGCCGTCATCGAGCTGCGTTCGATCTTCGTCGAGTTTTCCCTCGGCGGTCTCCTGCGCCAGGAGATCGAATCCATCAAAGTCGTTAATCCCACCGTCTTCGTCGGGGAGCACCTCTTCTGGTACATCGATTTCTATCGGACCTATGAGAGCCCGGAGGCACCGGGTGTCGAACCCGATCCCACCGGCCCTCCCGAGCCCGGCTGGACGATCAAATCCATCGAGACTCAGACCGGCAAACTCGTGGTTGCCCCGAAGGGACACGCCCTCCCGGATATCCCCGCCATCCCCTTCAAAGGCACGACCCGGCTGGTCGACGGCCAACTCAGCTTCGTCGTCGACGAGGGGCGCATCGACCAGGCAGACAGCGTGGCCATCGGCTCTGCCCCCCTCGTCGCCCTCACCATCCCCGAGGGGGACTACCCGCTCAAAGCGTTCGACCTGGGCGTCGAGCTCGACCTCCTCGGGCTCACCGGAGACATCGCCTTCAACCTCCCCATCCAACAGCGCTCGAACAACCTCGTCCAAACCCTCCGGGCAAAACAGATCTACTTCCAGCAGATCCACGGCGAAGACGTCTACCTCTCCGTCACCTACGACCAGAACGGCGTCTACGCCCAGTTCGGAGGCGAAACCTACGGGGGCTACACCAAAGGCGCCGTGAACGTCTACCTCGATGATGCCTACTCGTGGGACGGCTGGGTCACCGGCACGGCCGTCGCGATGGAACCGATCACCGAGGTCCTCACGCCCGAATACTTCCGCATGACCGGTGCTGTCGAGGTAGAAATCGTCGCCCAGGGAGACCTCGAATCCCTCGATAGCCTCACCGCCAAAGGATCCATCACCGGAACCGACCAGGGAGGCACCATCAACATTACATCTGTCGGGGAGATCATCGACGACCTTCCGGACGACTACGCCCCGCTCGAAAAGCAGCTCACCACGATCGGCCTAGAGACCCTCCAGCATTTCACCTACGACTCCGCCAATATGAATTTTGAGGCTTTCGGCCGCGAAGGCGAACTCCACCTCGATCTCCGCGGTCCGCACGGCTCCCGCGTCTTCGACATCTTCGCCCTCGACCGCCGCTACCAACCACCGCCGGGAACCGATCCCGAATCGGTGGCGACGGCGCCCACCCCGTGATACAAATGGTTTCCTGCATGCGCACCGCACCCGCCATCGCCGCCATCACCCTGGTCGGCTGCCAGCTCCCGACGGTCAACGTCGGCACGCCCGAGCCCATCGCCGTCGATATCAAGATGCGGGTGGACATCTACCAGCACTCCGGCGAGGAGCCGCCCGAGTCCGAGCAGCAGCGCGAGTACGCCGCCGTCGTGGAAACCCAGCGCGACCGCATGGACGAGATTCAGACCTTGAAAAACTCCCGCTGGGTGGGGGAGAACCACCTCGGCCTGCTCGAGATCCGCGACCTGCCCGCCGGCGAGACGGGCAACTACGTCAAGCAGACCACCGAGGCGGAGAACAAGGACCGCAGCTACCTCATGCGCGCGGAGGCCAAACGCCGCGAAACCCTCCTCACCGACATCCAAGAGGAGCAGTGGCAACAGCGCACGAAAAGCGCCTTCAAAGGCGAGTGGGTACAGATCGCCTCGGACGGGGAACCCTCCGGCTTCGCCTGGGTGCAAAAAAAATCTAATTCCGAAGTCCAGTGACCCCTACTACCTTCTCCCGTCTTTAGCGTGTCCCCTGGTTCGCCCTCCCCGGATGTTCTAGCCATGCCCCAGCCCCCGACAGACCCGGTCCGCGAGTCCCTCAGCGACATCCGCGCCACCAACCAGACCGACCACCTCCTGCGCACCGCCAAGCTGCAGATCACGTCGATGACGCAGATGGCCGACCAGAAGGCCAGCATCATGACCGGCCTCTCGGTCGTCATGCTCAGCATCGTCTTCGGCTACGTCCAATCGAACGAGCCGACGGCGACCCTCGCGGTCTTCGGTGCCGCCGTCCTCGCCGCCGCTGTCACCGCCGTCTTTGCGGTCATGCCGTCCCGCAAAAAACCGGGCACGAAAGTCCACTTCAACCCCCTCTTTTTCGGCCACATTATCTCCATGGCCGAGGACGACTACGTCGACTACATGGCAGCGATCATCCAGTCGGAGTCGCGCTCCTACGAGGTGCTCATCCGCGACATCCACCAGATGAGCACGGTCGTCACCCGCAAGTACAAACTCGTCGGCCTCAGCTACCGCATCCTCGTCACCGGATTCCTCGTCGCCTCCCTCACCCTGGTCGTCGAACTCATCCTCAAGCGCTAGCCGCTTCCCCCCCGCCGCCACGCATATCTTTCAGGCACCCCATGAATATCCTTCTCACGGACGCGGCGGATCCCTGCGGCCAGAAGATTGCCGCCCACCTCGACAAAGCCGGGGAGAGCATTCTCGTCGCCCGCGACCACAAAGAGGTCTTTGACCGCGTCGGCGCCGATCAGGTGGATATCCTCATCGCCCGCGATGCCGCCCTGGTCCTCCACATAAAAAACCGGCGGCCCGGCCCGCTGCCCTACCTCATCGTCCTCGCCGACGGCGAACACCCCGACCCCGACACGTGCGATGACACCATCGGTAGCCCCGTCCGGTCGAGCGACCTCCGCCGCCGCCTCGGCATCGCGCGGCGCGTCGTCGCCCACGAGCGCAGCCACGCCGATCGACTCACCGATCGGCGCCTCCTGCACACCATGATGGAGCGGCTCCCTGACGCCATCTATTTCAAAGACCGCGAGAGCAAGTTCCTGCGCATCAGCCGCGCTCTCGCCGACCACTTCGGACTCGAAGATCCGGCGGATGCCATCGGCAAAAGCGACTTCGATTTCTTCACCCGCGAGCACGCGCAGCAGGCCTTCGACGACGAGCAGCGCCTCATCCGAACCGGCGAATCCGTGGTCAATCTCGAGGAGAAAGAAACCTGGCCCGACGGGCATACCACCTGGGCGTCGACCACCAAGAAGGTGCTCCGTGACGAGGAGGGCAACATCATTGGCACATTCGGCATCTCGCGCGACATCACCGATCGCAAGCACGCCGAAGAAGCCATGCGCCAGGCCCAGCTCGACGCCGAGGAGGCCAGCCGCGCCAAGTCCGACTTCCTGGCCAACATGAGCCACGAAATCCGCACCCCCATGAACGGGATCATCGGCATGACCGAGGTCCTCCTCAACACCCCGCTCAGCCCCACCCAGCACGAGTACGCCGTCCTCGTGAAGAACTCGGCCGACTCCCTCCTCGACCTCCTCAACGACATCCTCGACTTCTCGAAGATCGAGGCCGGGAAGCTCGAACTCGACCCGTTTCGCTTCGGCCTCCGCGATTCCCTCGGCGACACCTTGCAAACCCTCGCGGTCAGGGCTGCTACCAAAGGACTCGAACTCGCCTACCACATCCCGCCCGCCCTCCCCGACTCGCTGGTTGGCGACCTCGGACGCGTCCGCCAGATCATCGTCAACCTCGTCGGGAACGCCATCAAGTTCACCGAGGAAGGCGAGGTCGTGGTCTCCGTCGATGCGGAGGAGACCACGGCAGATTCGATCGTCCTCCGCATTTCCATCGCCGATACCGGGATCGGCATCGCCCCCGAGAAACAGAAGCTCATCTTCGACTCTTTCAACCAGGCCGACACCTCGACCACCCGCCAGTATGGCGGCACCGGCCTCGGCCTGACGATTTCCCGCCAGCTCGTCGATCTCATGGGCGGTGCGATCTGGCTCGAGAGCAAACCGGGTAAGGGCAGCACTTTCCATTTCACCGTCCGGCTCGGCGTCGCCGAGGACGCCCCTCCCCTTCCTGGCGCTCCCGAAACGCTCCACGGTCTCCCCGTTCTGGTCGTCGACGACAACGGGACGAACCGGCAGATCCTCAAGGAAATGCTCGAGTCCTGGGAGCTTGCCCCCACCCTCGCCGCCAGCGGCTCTGCGGCCATCGACCTCCTCGAGGCGGCCTTCGAGGACGGGCGGCCCTACCCCCTCGCCGTCCTCGACCTCATGATGCCAGACATGGACGGCATGGAACTCGCGCGCCAGATCCGGCTCCGCGATCGTGCGGGCAACCCCGAGATCCTCGTCCTCTCCTCGGCGGGCATCCCGCCCGCGGCAGCTGCCCAGAAGGAATTCCGCATCGCCCGCTACCTCACGAAACCCGTCAAGCAATCGGACCTCCTCGACGCCATCGGCGACACCCTCGGCGTCTCCACCCGCGACCAGTTCGTCCGCTCCTCGGTCACCGCTCCCTACGAGTCGGTCAACGAGCTCCACGTCCTCCTCGCCGAAGACGGCCGGGTCAACCAGGCCGTCGCCGTGAACCTCCTCACCAGGAGAGGGCACAACGTCACCGTCGCCACCAACGGCTCCGAAGCGGTCCGCCTCGCCAACGAGCAGCGTTTTGATGCCATCCTTATGGATGTCCAGATGCCCGAGCTCAACGGCTACAAAGCCACCGCCGCCATCCGCGAGAACGACAATAAGGCCGGTCGCCCTCCCGTCCACATCATCGCCATGACCGCCAACGCCATGAAGGGGGACCGCGAACGCTGCCTCGCCGCCGGCATGGATGACTACATCGCGAAACCCGTCCGCACCGACGAACTCTTCCGCGCGGTCGAAAGCACCCGCGCCGCCGTCGAAGCGGCGCCCTCCCCGGAGGTGCACGCCCCCCCCCTTCCGCCCGACGGCGGCGCCGCGTTCGCCCCCGACGCCTTCCGCGCCAACTGCGGCAGCGACGAACTGGCCGCCGAACTCATCACGATATTTACCGAAGACTGCCCCAAGATGCTCGCGAGGCTCCGGGCGGCACTCGATTCCTCCGATCCCGACGCGACCCACCGGGCCGCCCACGATCTCAAAGGGCTCCTTGGAAACTACGCCGCGCCGTCTGCGCACACCTCCGCGACGCGCCTTGACCGTGCCGCCAGGGCCGGCGACATCGAGCAGGCCCGCGGCCTCCTGCCCTCCCTCCAAAGCGAGGTTCGGAAACTCAGCGAAGCCCTAAATAATTTCTAGCACTTCTCGCCTCAGGCGCAATTCTCCTTGAGCCATAGCACTCTCCAAAGGGACGCCCACCATTCGCCACCAGCGTGACGCCCCACCGTAACCCTCCATCTTTCGACTCGTTCTAGCGGTGCCCTACCCCATCTCCCCCGATGAGAATCCTTGTAGCTGAAGACGAGCGCGCCACCCGCGCCCGCATCGTGTCCGCGCTCCGCGAGTGGGGTCACGAGCCCATCCAGGCGGCCGATGGGGCCGAGGCATGGGCGATCCTCGAGAAGGAGACCATCCAGCTTGTCCTCACCGACTGGCTCATGCCCAACCTTGACGGCATCGGCCTCATCGAGAAAATCCGCGCCCAAAAAGAGCGCGTCGAATACACATACACCATCCTCCTCACCTCCCGCTCGGAAAAGGAGGACGTCGTCACCGGTATGGACGCCGGAGCCGACGACTTTGTTGTCAAGCCGTTCGACAAGGACGAGCTGCGCGTCCGCGTCCGTGCCGGGGCACGCATCATCCGTCTCGAGCACCAGCTCGCTGCCAACAACCGCAAGCTCGACGCGGCGAACCATCGCATGCGGGATGGGCTCCTTGCCGCCGCCCGCATCCAGCGCTCCTACCTTCCACCCCGCCCGCCCAAGAGCGAACGCGCGCGCTTCGCCTGGATCTACAAGCCCTGCGACGAACTCGGCGGAGACACCCTCAACGTCATCCCATTCGGCGGCGACCGTTACGGCGTCTACGTGCTCGACGTCGCTGGCCACGGCGTTTCCGCCGCCCTGCTCTCCGTCCACCTCAGCCGTGTCCTCACCCGGCTGGACGAGCCGAACGCCCTCCTGCGACACGAACAAGACGGTCCGCTGACCGGTCCGGCAGAGGTCGCCGCCCACCTCAACCGCCTCGTCCGTGCCGACACCTCGTCCAATCAGTTTTTCACCCTGTTTTACGGCATACTCGATCTGCCCGCTTCCACGTTCACCTACGTCTCAGCAGGCCACCCCGGTCCGATTATCGTCTCCGGAGCATCGGCGACTGTGCGGGTGCCGACCCCTCCCTGCATCGGAATCCTTCCCGCCGCCCCGTTCCGAGAGCAGGAGATCCGCTTCGCGCCGGGTGACCGGCTCTACCTCTACACCGACGGGCTTTTCGAAATCGAGGACGACCGCGGCGAGCAATGGGATGAACCGCGCCTCGCGGAAGTCGCCTTGGCATCCGCCGATCGCCCGCTCGCCGCAAATCTCGACGCGATTCTCAAATCAGCCCAGCAATATCAAAAAGCCAAAACCTTCGCCGACGACATTTCCCTCCTCGGTATTGAAATCTGCTAGCAGGGACGCCTCGGAGCCTCAGGGGCGAAATTTTAGGGACGTGACTTTTATTGTTGCTTAATCGTTGAGGATCCGGTTGGTTGGAGACACGATGAGACGACGACGAGTCCTTGGGAGCAGATTCTCGCCAAACTTCTACCACGTTTACTCCCGCATCATCAATCGGGAGAAGCGACTCGGACCTGGGGAACGTGAGGATTTCTGTCGATTAGTGAGAGCTCACGCAAAAATGGCGGGCGTCGACATTCTGGCGTTCGCGTTGATGCCCAACCATTTCCATTTGCTTGTGCGCGTTCCGGACCGCGCGAGCGCGGAGCCGGAGATCACCGATCGTGTGCTCTTGGACCGACTCGCAGCAGTTTATTCGGGTGCGGCCGTCGCTCACTTCCGCGAAGCCCTCCACCGTCTGAGTCTGGAGCGTGACCCGTCGGCCTACGAGGCGCTGCGCCGCCGATTCCTCGACCGGATGCACGATCTCTCGACCTTTGTTAAGGAAGTTAAAGCGCGGTTTACGATGGACTACAACCGAACCAACGGGCGCTCGGGACCTCTGTGGGAGGATCGCTTTCGAAGCGTGCTGCTGCAGGGCGACGATCCGGCGCTCCTCCTCGTGATCAAGGCCTACATCGACCTGAACCCTGTTCGCGCAGGGATGGTTGCCGACCCCAAAGACTACCGGTACTGCTCGTATGCTGCGGCAGTGGCAGGATCGCTCCCGGAGATCGCGGCAATCGGACGGGTGGTCGGACTGGGAACGGAAAGCGCTGAGCAGCGGCGGGAGGTTCTCGCCCAGTATCGGATGCTGCTTTTTTGTCAGGCGCTGCCGTCGTCAGGGTCGGTGCACGGCGGTGTGAAACGCCGCGATGGTATCCCCGTCGACCGCATCCGCCAAGTCATGGAATCCGGCGGTCACCTCCCTCCGCTCGAATTGCTGCGCTGCCGGATCCGCTATCTGACCGACTCCCTTGCGCTCGGCTCGCACGGTTATCTGGAATCGCTCTTTCCCGGCCGATCTCGAGCGCCGCGGAAAATCGGACTTGGCGACCTCGAAGTGCTGCGAGATCTTCGCGGACCTGCCGTTTTCCTGGCGGAATCCAGCAGACCCGCAGGGTCGAGCTAGCGTTTTTTGCGAGGGCTCTCCTCCGCGATTCGCCCCCCTTCCCCCACGATCTCGCCTCCGGCATCTTCGATCATGGTGTCGATTGCGACGATTTCCTCGTGGGTGGCGCGGCGCCGTTGGTAGCGGCGCCAGAGATGGCCGCGCAGCTCGTAGAGATCAGGGGGTGGGACAGGGTCGAGACGGGTCCAGGCGGAGCGGGGGTCGTCGGCGATCCGGCTGCGGGGAAGCACCGCCTGCTCGTGGACGGTCCACTTGCCCCCATGGTGGACGGCGCGCACGCGGCGCGCGGTGCCGTCCTCGAAGCGATCTCGCCATTCGTACTTTTTCATTTGTTCCCGATCATCCCCACCGCTACCGGAGAAAGCAAAGGGAATGCCCACAAAAAAACCAGACCTTACCCCCAGCCCCGCAGCCGACCCGGCGCTGCTCATTCTCGCATTCCTCGCCTGCACGCTTGTGGCGGGCGCCCTTCTCGCCCCTGCGCTTTTCTCCTTCGGCCAGTTCGCGGTCGTGACGATCGATGATTTTCGGCTCCAGGGAACGGCGCCCTTCGGCTACTTGCGCAAGGTCGCGTCGGAGTCCGGCTTCAGTCGCTACTTCAACCGCGCCATCCTCATCTCTGCCCTCGTTTTCCTTTGGCCATTTGCGAAACTCCTGCGGCTGAAGAAGTCCGATTTCGCCCTCGGCAAGAATCCGCGGTGGGCGCTCGACCTGGGGATTGGATTCATTCTGGCGTCGGGAATTCTCCTCATCCTCGGGGTCATCCTCGCCTTGACCGGCTCCTACGAGTTCCGGGACGAACCCACTTGGGCGCGGGCGGCATCCCGGGCGATCGGCACGGCGGCGGGCGTTTCGCTGATGGAAGAGTTCTTCTTCCGGGGGGCGGTTTTCGCCCTGCTGCTCCGCACGATGCGCCCGATGCCGGCGCTCCTCACGCTCTCCGCGATTTTCGCGGCGGTGCACTTTCTCAAGCCACCGGAATCGGCGGCCATCGAAGCAGCTGCGGTGACATGGACGAGCGGGTTTTGGCTGGTGGGAAAAATCTTTGGGCACTTCGGCGATCCGTTCTTCCTTCTCGCGGAGTTCGCCACCCTCTTCGCGGTCGGCGTCGTGCTGGCGGACGCGCGCCTAAAGACGAAGTCGCTTTGGGTTGCGATCGGGTTGCACGCCGGATGGGTTTTCGGGATTTTTTTCTACCTGGGATTCGCCAATGCCACGAAAGCGA
>CAZKYJ010000127.1:0-9439 GCA_964556355.1 uncultured Verrucomicrobiales bacterium
GAGGCGGGGAACACGACGATGATCATGCCGGCCAACGACCTGCGGCGCTCGCAGGACCTCGGCGAGGCCTATCACGACGCGGGGCAGTTCTATTGGGGCACCCCCTCCGCGTTCCGGGAGAACGACGGGATCCTTTCGGCCCGGTGCCGCGCGCTCGTCCTGCCGCGCCACCGGGTGCAGGATATCGACACGCCCGAGGACTGGACCCGGGCCGAGCTTCTCTACCGATGCCTGCACCCCTCCTGATCCGAGCCGACGGCGGCGCCCGGATCGGGACCGGGCATCTCATGCGGTGTTTCGCGCTGGCCCAGGCCTGGGCGCGCATTGACGGGGGATCGGTCACCTTGGCGACCGCCGCCTGCCCGCAGTTCATCGAAGAAAAGTATCTCGCTGCCGGGTTCCTCGTGGCCAAGATCGGCCATGGGGAGATCGCGCCGATCCTAGCCGGGAGCGCCCCGTCGTGGGTGGTGGTCGACGGCTACGGATTCGACGATCGGGTCGAGGGGCAGCTCAAAGAGGCCTGCGGGGCCCGCATGCTGGCGCTCGATGATTTCGGCCACGCGACCCACGCCGCCTGCGACCTGGTGCTCAATCAGAACCTCGGGCCGGTGCCCGTCGGCTACGCCGCGGGCGGGGCGCTGTGCGGGACACGCTACGCCCTCTTGCGGGAGGAGTTCATGCCGTGGCGAAAAACCGGGGCTCCGGACCGCCCGCTCGCGCGGTCCGTCCTCGTGACGCTGGGCGGGGCCGACCCCGGCGGGCGAACCGGGCGGCTCGCCGAGGCCCTCACGGCCACCCGAAGGGCGATCCCGGAGATCGATTGCGCGTCGGGGGGGGCGGATGATATGCCGGCGCGGATGGCGGCGGCCGATCTTGTGGTGGCGGCGGGGGGCAGCACGGTGTGGGAGCTGGCGCTCCTGCGGCGCCCTACGGCGGTCATCTCCCTCGCACCGAACCAGGAGGCGAACGTCAGGGCCCTCGTCGAGCGGGGCGCGGCGATGGAGCTCGGCGCGGACGACGCGGCCAATGCGGACGCAATCTTGGACCTCTGCGCGGATCGGCGGCGGCGGGCATCCTTGGCGGAGAGGATCGGCGGCCTGGTGGATGGATTCGGTGCCGAGCGGGTGATCGATGCGATGGGGCACGGGCGGGTGCGCCTGAGACCTGCGACGGCGGCGGATGCCCGGCAGCTCCACGAGTGGCGGAGCGAGCCCGCCGTGCGCGCGGCCTCGTTCGGGCAGGACGAGATCCCATGGGACGACCACCGCCGCTGGCTGGCGCGGAAGCTCGGCGACCGCGACCGCTGCCTCCTCTGCATCGCCGAGCGCCCGGCGGATGGAGCGGCCCTCGGGCAGGTGCGTTTCGAGCGGGAAGGGCGGGCTGCCGAGATTTCCATCAGCCTCGATGGCGCGGCCCGCGGCCACGGGTTGGCACCATGGGTGATCCGGATGGCCTGCGACGCGGCGGCCACCGCGTGGCCGGAATTGCGCGAGGTGGTGGCGCGCATCCGTCCCGAAAACGCGGCCTCCTTCCGCGCTTTTGCCTCCGCCCGTTTCGTGCGGCAGGATGGGCGGGACGATGCCATGCGATTGCCAGTGAACGATGAGTGCCCCCTTTGAAATAGTCGGACGGGAGATCGGTGAGGGAAGGCCGGTCTACGTGATCGCCGAGCTTTCCGCGAATCATAACGGTTCGCTCGAGCAGGCGCGCCGCATCGTCCGGGCGGCCGCCGAGGCCGGGGCGGATGCCATCAAGCTCCAGACCTACACCGCGGACACCCTGACGCTGGACTGTGCCGACCCGGTCTTCCAGGTGGGCAAAGGCACTATCTGGGAGGGGCGCACCTTGCACGATCTCTATGCCGAAGCCTCCATGCCCTGGGAGTGGCAGCCCGAGCTGCAGGCCGAGGCGGCCCGGTTCGGGCTCGACTGTTTTTCCTCTCCCTTCGACGACTCGGCGGTCGATTTCCTCGAATCCCTAGAGATGCCCGCCTACAAGATCGCGTCCTTCGAGCTGGTCGATCACGGGCTCATCGCGCGGGTCGCCCGGACGGGAAAGCCCGTCATCCTCTCGACGGGCATGGCAACGTTCGAGGAGATCGCCGAGGCGGTGGCGACGTTTCGTGCGGCGGGGGGGAGCGCACTGGCGCTCCTGAAATGCAACAGCGGCTATCCCGCCCCCGCGGGCGAGATGAACCTGCGCACCATCCCCGACATGGCGCGCCAGTTCGCCGTGCCCATCGGCCTGTCCGACCACACCCTCGGGACGACCGCGGCGGTGGCGGCCGTCACGCTCGGCGCCTGCATCGTGGAAAAACATCTCACCCTCTCGCGGGCAGAGCCGGGGCCGGACAGCGCGTTCTCCCTCGAGCCGGCGGAGTTCGCTTCGATGGTCGCCGCGGTGCGCGAGGTCGGCGAGGCGCTCGGCAACGTCAGCTACGGGCCGCGCGAGCGCGAGAGGGCGAGCACCGCCTTCCGCCGCTCGCTCTTCGCGGTCGAAGATATCGCGCCGGGCGAGGTACTAACGCGTGCCAACGTCCGGTCGATCCGGCCCGCGGCGGGGCTGGCGCCGAAACATCTCACCGCGCTGCTCGGGCGGGCGGCCGTGCGATCCATCCCCCGGGGCACGCCGATTTCGTGGGATGACGTCGGGGGTGCCCAGCCGGCCGCGCCGGGCTAGAGGCGCTTGCTGGCAATGATCCCGTGCTGGGACCGGAGGCACGGCACCCCCCCGATGATCGGATAGCAACGCATGCTCTCCTCGCTGTAGTAGCTGTCGTCCAGCCGCGTCAGCGGGTAGTGGTATCGCGGGCAGCGGAGCGCGGGCACGGCCGCTGGTGCCCCGGGCGCTTTGGCGATGACGGTGAGTGCGGTCGGGTTCGTCGGGGAGGCCGAATGGGGGAAAAGCTCGTGGCGCAGCACCTCCATGCCGAGAGCGCGGGCATGTCCGGGGAGGTCGCGGCAGTAGCCATGCTCCCGCATCCGCGCCTGCGCCTCGGGGGCCGCCAGCTCGTAGCCGGGTTCCAGCAAGATCAGGTATCGCGATGCCACCCGGTGGAGCTCGGTCAGGATGGCGCGCTCGCGGCCCCCATTGGGCTCGATGGTGTGGGCGGTGTAGACGATATCGAAAGACGAATCGGCGTAGGGGATTTCCAGGAGGCTGGCCACGCTCAGGGCCACGTCGGTCAGCCCGCGTTCCTGCAGCCAGAGCCGCGCCGTGGCGATCCGCGACCAGGAGAGGTCGAACCCGTGGGCGGCCGTGGCGCGGCCGCCATCGGGAAGCGCCCCGATCAGATGCCCGAGGGTCGTCGCCTCGCCGACACCGGTTTCGAGGAGCGATCCGGCGCCGCCGAGCTCGCCGATGAGTCCTGCCAGGGAGGCGCAGAACGCTTCTTTGTGGGCGCGGTAGCCAGGATCTTCCAGCGCCGCGACGTAGCTGCCGGCCTGCAGGTCGTAGGCGGTCTCGATCGCCTCTTCGGAGTTCTCGGTCGTGCCTGCCGCGTCGCGGAGGAGGCGGGAGATGTTCTCGCCATTGCGGTAGGCGTCTCGGAGGGCTCGCGGATCCATCGGGGACGTCAGATCCATCTCCCCGGTGCCATCTTGTTGAAGAACTGCGTCTTGGGCGTCTCGCCAACGTAGTTCGCGACGAAACCGAGACGTTGGCCGCTCTCGCACTTCGTGCCCGAGTGGACGCCAACCGTATCGAAAATGAAGGCGTCACCGGCCTTGCCGGTGCCGAAGACAATGTCGCCCGGCAGCTGGGAAACCAGCGGATCGGGAGGGTAGGCGCTGCTCACGCCGTTCCGGTAGGTCTCGTGGTAGATCTCCCCGAGCGCCTTCTGGGCCCGGTGGGTGGTCAGCTTGTAGCGCAGTGGTCCGTCTTCCATGGCCACATCGGTCAGGAGCACCATGACTTTGATCTGATCGACGATCCGGTCCATGTGCCACCGGTCCGGCGTGCCGGGTTGGAGCTTTTCTGCGAGGACGTACTGGCAGGCCGTGTCGCGGTCGAAGTAGCGGCTGGCGACCTCCTGGAGGTTCGGGTCGGTGAGGACGCGGCGGATGGGGGGGGGAGCGTTGTCCCCGGGACCGTAGAAATACGTGCGGGTGCGCATCGTCTCGGAGGCCCGGTTGAATACCGCTCCCGACTCGGGGTCCTGGAGCATGGTCACGTCGGCCGGCTGGCCGTCGAAAGTCGCCGCGCATTTCATCGAAAACTCTTCGAGGGCCGCCTTTCCGGCCGCGATGAACTCGGGGTCGGCGAAGAGCCCCCTCCAGACGGCGAGGCCGGTGCTGCGCAGCCCATCAACCATCTGCCCGACCTGCCCGGCGTCGATGCCGGGAGCGCTCTGGGGGGGGCGGGTCGTGCGCCCGCCGCCCGCCTTCGTCAGGTGGCGGTAGGCGCGGACGAAGGTGCGCCGGTCGCGGTGGAGAGCCTCCGGGCTAAGGGCTTCGAGGTTGGGAGTGCCGAAGAAGAACATTGCGCGAAGTGTGCGGCTTGCGCTGCGGGGGATCAAGCGCAATCGGTGCGCCCGGTTGCCGCTCAAGGCTTCCTACCGCGCCGTTTGTGGAAACTGAAAACGAGCTTGGCCAACGGCCAGACCGGCGAGCGCTGGAGCTGGGTCAGCTGGGTCTGTGCGAACGTGTGCTTCCGCGTGAGTTCGTCGATCTTCTTCTCGAGCTTGGCGTTCCGCCGGCGAAGCCGCCGCTCTTCGGCGGATGGCTTCTCGGCTGCGGGTGCCGGTGCGGGTTCGGGTGCCGGCTGGGCGGCGGGAACGGGCGTCGCCGGGACGGGCGGGTCGGCGACTGGTGGCGGGGGAGCGGGCGGTCGCCATCCGAGGACCGGGGCGAGGCGGGGGTAGGGGATGCCGGCGAGGACGGCGTCGTCCGGCGACCACGCCCAGCCGAAGAGGCGGGCGATTTCCTCGGGCTCCCTCCGGTTGACCAGGCCGAGGTTTTCCTGGGCCCAGGCGAGATGGCCGGTGCTCTCGGAAGGCGGGACGCAGAGTTCGGGGAAATGCCGGGTGATGCTTTCGCGCTGGGAGAACGCGATCGTCTCCCGCAAGAACCTCTGGTGAGCTTGGTAGAAAGGGTCGTTGGCGAACACGGATTCCTCGAGCTCCGCTCCCGATCCAAAGACCGAGACCCGGCAGCCGCAGTAGGCCGCGTAGGCCACGTGCGACCCCATCTGGCTCGTCGTCATCGCCTCGACGCTAGAGAACAGATTTCGCATTCTCTGGAGTGCCGCCCCGTCGCTGATCTCGGCACCGACGACATAGGGAATTCCGCGCTCCCGCAGTTTGTCGACCAAGAGCCCCTGGGCGACGCAGTAGGCGGTCAGGCAGAAAACGAGGTGGGGAAAGGCCTCCCGCAGGGGCTCGATGTCCGCCAGGTAGTCGTTTTCCTCAAACCGGTGGACGGTGTGGGGAAGCGCGTGCGGCGGGCAGACGAGGAGGGTGCCCGGAATGCGTGCGGCCCGCGGCTCCTCGGTGTAGACGAATGGCAGCCCGACGGGAGTGGCGGTCCCGATGCCGGTGCGCCGGAGGGCGTCGGCCTGTTCGACGGTGGCGGTAAGGTGCGCCCACCACGGCTCGGCGTTGTAGAAGAGATGCGCCACCAGGAGCGCCGGGTCGTCGAACCACGGCTCCCGCCAGACGGGGAAATGCCGCCACCCGTGCATCCAGGTGGCTTGCGTCTGCGGAGCGTCGGGCAGCCCGAGGGCGTCGCTGATGAGCCGGGACGCCCCGTAGTAGTCGGGCTCGTTCACGTAGGCGAACGGGCGGCGGGGGGGGAGCCGGCTCTCCAGCTCGCTGAGCAGTTCGGCATTGTTCATGGTCATCGGGCGCCGGGCGAGACGACCGCCCGTACGGCAGCGACGACGGTCGCGGCGTCGGCGTCGCTCATCCCCGGGAAGAGTGGCAGGGTAAGGCACTGCTGGTAGAAGGCCTCGGCCTCCTGGCATTTCCCGGGCGCGTAGCCGTACTTCCCGACGTAGTAGGGCTGCAGGTGCACCGGGATGTAGTGGACTTGCGTGCCGACCCCCAGTCCGGCGAGTTCCTCCATGACCTGAGCGCGCGTCTTGCCGATGGCGGCGAAATCGATCCGCACCGGGTAAAGGTGGAGGCAGAGATCACCGGCGCCGTAGCCCAACCGGCCGGAGCGACGCTCGAGCTTCGGGAGCGCCAGGCAGTCGATGTCCGCCAGTTCCCCGGCGTAGCGGGCGGCGATCTCCTGCCGTCGGGCGCGGTTTTCCGGCAGGCGCGCGAGCTGGCTGCGCCCGAGTGCGGCCTGGAAATCGGTCAGCCGGTAGTTGTAGCCGAGCTCGCGCATTTCGTAGAACCACGGTCCCTCCGCGCCGGTGCGCTCGATGCCGTGGCTGCGCAGCGAGCGCGCCCGTTCCGCGTACTCGGCGTTGTCGGTGACGAGTGCGCCACCCTCGCCCGCAGTGATCGTTTTGACCGGGTGGAAGCTGAAGGTGGTGATATCGGCGAATGGGTTCCCTCCCACCCGGTAGGGGATGCCGTCCACCTCGAACCGGGTGCCGATGGCGTGGCAGCCGTCCGCGATGAGGACCGCACCGTGCTCTTTGGCCAGGGAGGAGAGCGCCGGGAGGTCGGCCGGTCGGCCGGCGTAGTCGACCGCCACGATGGCGTCAAGACCTCCCTCGCGGGCCCTCGCGGCCACGCTGGTGGGATCGATGTTCGCGTCATCCTCCGAAACGTCGGCGAAGTCGACCTCCGCCCCGACATACTCCCCGGCGTTGGCCGAGGCCACGAAGGTGATCGGGCTGGTCACCACCCGGTCGCCGGGGCCGATCCCGGTCACGCGCATGGCGAGGTGGAGGGCGGCGGTCGCGTTGCAGACGGCCACGGCGTGCCGCGCCCCGCAGGCCTCGGCCAGCGCGGACTCGAAACGCTCGATTTCCGGACCCGAAGTGAGGAAGTCGGATTCCAGGACGGAGCGCACGGCGGCGAGATCGTCGCCGGTGATCGCCTGCTTGCCGTAGGGGATCATGGCGGGCTAGCGCTCCTGCTCGGCCGCCCATTCGCGAGCCTCGGGCAGGTCGAGGCCGCGGATCATCGTGGCGAGTTCCGCCGGTCCTAGCTTCTGTTGGTTGTTGTCGGACCCGTAGAAGAATCCGGGTTCGCACGGGGTGCCACCGTCCGCTTCGAGCGCCTCGCGGTTCACTCCCGAGAGCCGCGTCTCGTGTTGCGGAAGCACCACGAAGTGGTCGTCGAAGGCCAGGGCGTTGCGCCCGTCCTCCAGCGGGATCATGACCTCGTGCAGCTTCTCGCCCGGGCGGATCCCGACCTCGGGAAGCGCGCACTCCGGCGCGATCGCCTTGGCCAGGTCGATGATGTTCATGCTCGGGATCTTCGGCACGTAGATCTCGCCGCCCTGGCAGGCGGCGAAGGCGTTGAGCACCAGTGCCGCCCCCTGTTCGAGGGTGATCCAGAAGCGCGTCATCTCGGGGTCGGTAATGGGGAGGACGCCCGACTTCCGCTTGGCGAGGAAAAACGGGATCACGCTACCCCGGCTCCCCACGACGTTCCCGTAGCGCACCACGCAGAAGCGCGTCGGCTTGGCACCGACCGAGTTGTTGGCGGAGACGAAAAGCTTGTCCGAGCAGAGTTTGGTGGCCCCGTAGAGGTTGATCGGGTTGGCCGCCTTGTCGGTGCTCAGAGCCACCACGCGTTTCACCCCGCAGTCCATGGCCGTCTCGACGACGTTCTGCGCCCCGTGAATGTTCGTTTTGATGAACTCGAACGGATTGTACTCCGCGGCCGGCACCTGCTTGAGCGCGGCGGCGTGCACGACGTAATCGACCCCCTCCATCGCTCGGCGCAGACGTTTGTCGTCGCGGGTGTCCCCGAGGAAGAATCGGATGCGCGGGTGGTGCTCGCGTGGGATCTCGACCTCCATCTGGTGCTGCTTGAACTCGTCCCGGCTGAAGATCACCACCGACTCGGCCTCGCTCCGATCGAGCAGGATGCTCAGGAGCTTGCGGCCGAGGGAGCCGGTACCGCCGGTGATGAGGACGCGCGAGCCCGCCAGGTGGTCGAGCGAGCCGAGTTCGAGCATGGAAGATGGATGGGACACGAGCCTTCCCACTCGCTCAGTTTCCGCGGGCCGGCAAACGGTTTTGGTTCCCCGACCCCGCCCGCGATTTCGATTGCCATCACTCCCGCGAACCCAAATAGTGATATCGACAGCCATGCAAAATAACCACCCCAAAACCATGTCGCCGGGCGTCTGCGCCGCCGCCCTCATCGCCGCCGTTGCCGGCACCGCCCTCGCCCAGGAGTTCGAGCCCGCCGCCCGTTCGTCGGACCTCACCGGAGAGAACGAAAACTCCGGGGAGTACAACACCGCCGCCGGTCTCCTCAACGAGGTCACGGGATCGGTCAACGCGACCACCGGGCAGAACAATGTCGTGGCCGGGAACTACCATTCCGTGGATGGCGCCAACATCACCACCTCGGAGAACTCGGCCTTCAACGTCACGCATGGCTACAGCAATCAGGCCATGGGTTCGGTCAGCTGGATCGGGGGGCAGCAGAACATCTCGACCGGCCTCGGAACCTACCTGTTCGGGACGTGGCTGACCGACAACGGCCTCCCCGGAAACGTCGTCTTTTCCGACTACGACCCGCGCGCCAACCGGGTGGATGCCGCCACCGCCACCGCGGGCACGCGGAGCGGTCCCGTGGTCGGGCACTCGTTCACCGCGATCTTCCACGGCGGGCACTCGCTGCTCGTCGACGACTAGAACCGAACCAACGGCCTCTTCGTCGTCCCCTCGGACGCCACGCTAGGGAACGGGCGGGTCGGGGAAGACGGCCCCGCTTTCGTCGGCATCAACACCGGGCTTGGCGAGGTGCAGAGCGGCGTCGCCGATCCCAACGCGGGCGATCCGATCCTCCGCCGCGGGCCGAATGCCGCGCTCGACGTCAACGGTAGCCTCATCGCCCGCGTCAACGGCCTCAAGCCCATGGGCGGGAGCTGGGGCGTGCTCTCCGATGCCCGGCTGAAGAAAGGGGTCACCGGTTTGCAGGGCGCCCTCGACCGCCTCCTCCAGCTCCGGCCGGTGACCTTCGAGTACTCCCGGCCGGATGGTGCCCTCATGCCCGCCGGCCGCCAGACCGGTCTTATCGCCCAGGAGGTCGAGGAGGTCTTCCCCGAATGGGTGGCCGAGACCGCGAGCGGGTACAAAGCGGTCACCATCACCGGGTTCGAGGCGCTCGCCGTCCAGGCGCTGCGCGAACTCCGCTCCGAAAAAGATGCCCAGCTGGCCGCCAAGGACGAGGAGATCGCCGAACTCCGCCGCCGCCTGGATCGCCTGGATGCCCTCGAAGCCAAGCTCTCCGCGCTGGCGACTTCGCTCGAGTAGGCCGGCCCGCTCCAGCATCCCAGGCCCACGGTGCCGGCAAGATGTGCCG
>CAZKYJ010000128.1:0-1758 GCA_964556355.1 uncultured Verrucomicrobiales bacterium
TGACGCGGAGCTCGTCGCGGTCGCGCGGCTGCCGGATCGCCTCGGATCCGTAGAAGGCGTTGCGGATCTGGCGGCCGAGCTCGCGGGCGCTGACGCCGAGGCTCTGGCCGGCGGGCTTCATCTCGAAGTTGAGCTGGGACATCTCGCGGCCGAAGCCTTTGCGCACGTCCGTGACTCCGGGGTAGAGCCCGACGGCATCGGCGACCTCCACGGCGGCACGGCGCAGGGTCTCGACGTCCGGGTGGGCGAGCTCGATGTCGATCTCCGCCTCGCCGCCAGGGCCGTAGAGGTAGTCGAAAAAGAGCGATTCGAGGTCGGGGATGGAGGGGATCTGCTGGCGCCAGAGGGTGGCGAAGTCCTTGCTGGTAATGTCCCGGTCGCTCTGGCTGACGAGGGTGACCGAGACTTCGCCCCTGTTGCTCCCGCTCTCGGCGACCTCCGCGCTGATGCCGACGACGATGTCTTCCTCACCGGTGGCGGCGATGGCGCGCTTGGCGGCGTCCTCGATCTGGAAGACGACCTCGCGGGTGCGGTCGACGGGCGTGCCGGATGGGAGCTCGATCTCCGCCTGGATAAAGTCGGTCTCGATGGTCGGTCGGAAGGTGAAGGGGATGCGCCCGCTGGCCACGTAGGCGCCGACCAACACGAGGGCGGCGGTGAATGCGGACACGGTGACGAAGCGGTGGTGGACCACGGCATCGAGCACCGGGCGGTAGAGCCGTTCCATGGCCGCGTCGATGCGCAGGCGGAAGGCGGTCTGGCGGCGTTCGAACTTCGCGAACCAGGAAGTTTTTTGGCCATCGCCTTTGTGCGAGGTGGCGAGGTGGGAGGGGAGGATGAGAAGGCACTCGACCAGCGAGACCACGAAGACGGCGATGACCACCGAGGGGAGCACCTGAAAGAACCGCCCGTTCTCGCCGGGGACGAAGAGCAGGGGCAAGAAGGCGATGATGTTGGTGGCGACGGCGAAGACGACGGGGACGGTCATCTCCTTCACCCCGGCGACGGCGGCTTCCATCCGGTTCATGCCGGTGGAGATCTTGTGGAAGATGTCCTCGCCGACCACCACCGCGTCGTCCACCACGATCCCGAGGGTGATGATGAACCCGAAGAGCGAGATCATGTTGATGGTGCCGCCCATGGCGGGGAGGAGGACGAGCGAGCCGATGATGGAGACGGGGATGCCGATGGCCGTCCAGAAAGCGACCCTCAGCTCGAGGAGCAGGCCGAGGGCGATGAGCACTAACACCAGGCCGGCGGCGCCGTTGACGAGGAGGAGCTCGAGGCGCTCGACATACTCGATCGAGCGGTCGCGGGAGAGGGTGACGCCGACGGACTCGGGCAAGGTGGGCGTGATCTTTTCGACGAACCGGCGGGTGGCGCGGGCGACGGCGATCGGTGACTGGCTGTCCGAGCTGTAGACGCTGATGGAGACGGCACGGCGACCGTTGAAATAGTTTTCGCGTTCGGATTCTTCGAATCCATCGATGACCTCCGCGATGTCGCCGAGGCGGACCTCGGAGCCGTCGGAGGCGGTGAGGATGGGCACCTGGGCAAAGTCGCTGGCGAAGTCGCGGCGCTCGGTCGTGCGGAGGAGGATGTCGCCGGCCTCCGAGCGGAGGGTGCCCGCGGGGACGTCGAGGGCGGCCCGCTCGACGGCATCGGCCACGTCTTGCAAGGTCAGGCCGAGCGCGCGGAGTTCGGCCTGCGGGGTCTCCACGAGGATCTCCGGGCGGCGTGCCCCGCGGAGCCGGACGA
>CAZKYJ010000128.1:1768-9387 GCA_964556355.1 uncultured Verrucomicrobiales bacterium
GCTCGCGGGCGAAATCGACGAGGGTGCGCTCGTCGAGGTCGCCGTAGACCGAGATGCTCATGACCGAGCGGGTGCGGCCATCGCCGAGCGAAATGTCCGGGGGCTCGACCTCGTCGGGGAAGAGGCTGATCCGCCCGACGGCGGCCGTCACTTCCTGGAGGGCGCGGTTCCGGTCGAAGCCCGGCAGGATTTCGACCGTGACATCGGCACGGCCTTCCGAGGCACGCGACTCGATGCGGCGGACGAACTCGAGCCCGCGGAGCTCGGACTCGATGGGGATGACGACCGAGCGTTCGACCTCTTCCGGGCTGGCGCCGCGGTAGTCCATCTCGACCTCGACGGTATCGAGCAAGAAAGCGGGATAGACCTCCTGCCGGATGCGGCTGGCGAAGATCAGCCCGGTGATGACGACGGCGGCCATGATGAGGTTCGCGGCGACCGAGTTGCGGGCGAACCAGGCGACAACGCCGGCATTGTCTGGTGGCGATGGGGTCACGGCGCGGTGGCGGCGGTTCGGACGGTGCCTGCCTCATCTTCCCCCAGCGGTTGGGGGGCGAGTTTCATCCCCGGGAGGGCGGCTTTGATGTCGCTAACGATGAGGCGCTCGCCGGCTTCCAGTTGGTTCGCGATGAGCACCGAGTTCTCCCGGCGCCAGAGGATTTCTGTCTCGTGGATGCGGAGGAGGTTGTCGCCCCCGACGACCCAGATGCGGTCGCCCTCCCGCAGGGCGGCGCGGGGAATCTCGAGGACGTTGGTCAGGCGCTCGGCGTCGACCTCGACGCGGACGTAGCTTCCGAGGAGCAGAGGGATTTGCGATCGATCGGAGGCGAGGCGGAGAGGGTCGTTCACGGTGACGAGGAGCCGGGCCATACGACCGTTCCCCTCGAGGTCTCCCAACAACCGAACGACCTGGCCGTCGGCGACGACCTCGTGCCCGTCACCGGTATCGAGGATGACCCGAGCCGCCGAGCCCGGTCGGTCGGCACCGGGGAGTTCGATGCGGCGGATCTCGGCCATGGGCAGCGTCACGCGAATCCAGAACGCATCCGTGCCGACGAGGGTGGCGATGGTGCGGCCGGGTTCGATAAGCTGTCCAACCTCGACCGACTCATCGAGGACGAGGGCGTTGAATGGGGCGGAGATCGAGGTGCGGGCAAGGTCGATCTCCGCGCGTTCCACCGCGTTGTCGGCCATGGTGAGCATGGCGCGGGCGCGTTTGAGATGGGGCTCGCGGAGGACGAGCGCCTCGTTCGTCTCCGCCTCGGGGAGGTCGTTCCGGAGTTCCTCCCACTCCCGGGCGGCCACTTTTTGTCGCCCCTCCTCGACGGCGAGCTCGAAGGCGGCCTCCTCGCGGGCCGCCCGCTTTTCCGCGACGGCGAGGTCGTAGTCGGTGGGGTCGATGGCCAGGAGTTGTTCGCCCGCACCGATGATCCCCCCCTGGGCGAGCGCCTCGTGCTGGGAGGCGACGCGACCGGCGACCTCCGCCTGGATCGCGACCTGCCGGGACGGCACCACGTTGCCGAACCCGGTGACCGCGACGTTCTCGTCGCGCGGGAGCAACGTGGTGGTCTGAACAATCTTTGCCGCCTTCTCGCGTTCTTCGGGCACCGTCTGGGGGGCGGAGGAGAGGAGGAACGCGGCGCCGGCGCCCCCGGCGGCGAGGAGCGCGGCGGAGGTGAGGAGGGTGCGGGGCGTGGCGTTCATGGCAAACTGGGAGACGGGGCGCGTTTCAGAGGGGGCCTCCGAGGGCGCGGTGAAGGGCGATCCGTTGGCTGAGGCGTTCGCGACGGGTGGTGACGAGGTCGCGCTCGAGCTGCTGGACGGTGGTGAGGGCGGCGAGCACGGGAAGGTAGTCGGTAAGACCCTGGCTGTAACGGTTACGTGATTCGGTGAGGAGGCGTTTCGCCGATTCGAGCTGAATCTCCTGTCGGCGGAGGCGCTCGGCCTGCCCCCGCTCGTTGGCGAGAGCGGATTCCACATCGCGGAGTGCGCCCACGAAGGTATCGGCGAAGGCGGCCACGGCACCTTCGAGCTCCGCCCGGCGTCCGGCGACCGCCGCCCGTCGGGTCCCGGCGTCGAAGATCGGGGCGACCACGTCGGCCACCAGGCGGCTGCCGAGGGACGAACCGCTTTCCAGCGACGAGGTGGCGGAGATGCGGAAGCGGGGAAAACGCTCGGCCACCGCCTGGGCGACACGCGCATCGAGCGAGGCGATGCGTTCTTGGGCGGCGATGAGATCCGGGCGGTTGAACAGGAGATCCGAGGGGAGGCCGATCGCGGGGAGAGGCGGCGGGGCCGGAAGATCGGCGCCCGCCGATGGCGGGCTATCCCCTGGCAGCCCCCCGACGAGTGCGTCGAGGGTGTAGCCCAGTTCGGCGATGCGCGCCTCGACGGTGGGGACGCGGGACCGGGTGGCCTTGAGCTGCTGCTCCTGCTGGAGGACATCGACGATCGATGCCTGGGCCTGGCCGAAGCGGAGGCGGGTCAGTCGGAGGAGGGTCTCGTTGACTTTGATCTGCTCGCCCAGCAGTGCCAGTTGCCGCTGCTGTTCGGCGCGTCCGAAGTGCGCCTCGGCAATGGTTGCCGAAAGGACGAGGCGGGCGCCCGCCAGGTCCGCCCGCGTGGCGTCGAGTTCGCGGGCTTCGGCCCGGCGCGCGGCGCGGAGGCGCCCGAACACATCGATCTCCCAATCGAGGAGGGCTCCGATCGAGGCATCGGAGTTCGCGCCGTCGCCGCCCGATTCGCCGCCCCAGCGGTCGGATACCTCACCGGTGCCATCGAGCGAAGGGAAGAGCTGCGCCCGCGCCTGGCGGAGGGAGGCCTCGGCTGCCGCGACGCGCGTGGCCGCCTCACGGAGGCCGAAGTTGCCGTCGAGGGCTGCCTCGACGAGACGGTCGAGCGCCTTGTCGTCGAGCGTTTCCCACCAGGAGCCGCTCCGGAAGCTGGCACGGGCGGCATCACGGGGCGATTCGAGAAAGCGGGAGGGGATCGGAACAGACGTTGCCGTATCGGCAGATCGGGGGGTCGTGCAGCCGGCCGCCAACACTCCCGCGGCGAACGCGGTGAGGGCAATCAGGGATCGGGCGCGCGGGTTCATGGAGGCGGACGGCAATTAGCACGGCCCCGACCGAGCCGCAAAACCGGATCGTGTGGGGAGGGGGGGCAGATTTGCGCCACCGCGAGGTCGCGGGAGCGTCGATTAGGCGATCGGAAGGCCGCGCTCCGGCAGAAGCAAGCAGGGCCGCGGCACCTTCCGGTACCGCGGCCCTGCGATGGTTGCCGTCCCGGCGGCTAGGGGATTGGAGGGCCAATCCGGACGCGGGCGTAGACCTCGGCATGGGGTCCGGCGCCGAGTGCCCCGTCGATATCACCGCCATCTAGGGTGGCCTGCGTGGTACCGTCGAGCCCGCTGACCGTGGTGGCGGTAATCCAGTTGATCAGGTTAGTGGAGAGGTCGATGGCGTAATCCGTGCCGAGCACGGAATCGAAGGCCAGGGTGAGTTCGCCAAAGGTGGGTTCGTAGGAGACCCCGGTGATACGGAAGGCGTTGACCGAGCCGACGAGCCGGAGTCCGGTGGGCGGGGTGAAGGTGGTGCCCGCGCGATCCGTCCCAATGGGTAGCAGGGTGGCCCCAGTCATGTAGCTGGCGGCATCCGTCCCGATGACCGCGACATACGAGCCACCGCCAGCCTCGTAGTGGGCGAATTCGAGCTCATACTGGCCGACATCGAGATTGATGAGACCGATGGTGCGGGAGTTGCCCGTACCGACCTCGGTGATCATGCGGTCGAAGACGCCGGGGTTGTTGGTCGGGTCGCGTTCCGCGAGCAGGCCGGCCCCGGTGACATTCTCCACGATCATCGTCCAGTCTTGCCCGACGACGTCGAGGTAGGCTCCGTCATCGCTCTGGAACCCGAGGTAGTAGTCGCCGGCCGTCTGGATATCTAGGGTGGCCGTGCCGCGCTGGGCGTACTGGTTGTCGTCGCCGGGGGTGTCGCCCGGCCACGGGATGGCGACAGGGATGCCGTAGCTCACCCCGTTGTCACTGAAGTTGACCTCCGGGTGCATGGACGTATTGGCCGGATTCCCCTCGGCGGCGTCCAGGCGGTCGTTGAGGGAGAAGGCGAAGGTGCCGACTCCGATACCCGCACCACCATCGCTCACGGGCGGGTCGAGGTTCGGGCCGATGTGCGTGACCGTCCAGCCCGGCTGGGTGACGCCGAGACCCACCACGGTGGGACCATTCGGGGGCGTCTCGTCACCGACGAGTCGGAAGAGGCCGTTACTGGCGGCGAAAGCGCCACTGGCCGCGGAGACCTCGAAGTGGGAGCCGCCCGCCCCTTCCCACCAGGCGAAAAGGACGTCGTGTTCGCCCGCGGTGAGATCGGCCACGGCGCGGCTGTTGGAGTCCCCGGTCCCGTTGGGGAAGAAGAACTCGCTGTAGCCGCTGACCGCAATGGTGCCGGGCGCGGGGGCGTCGACGCTGACAAAGTCGTCCGCGTTGTCCAGGAAGCGGAAGAGGAAGCCGTCGTCCGAGCGTACCTGGAAGGTGTAGAGCCCGTCTTCCGGGATGACGATGCGCCCGACCGCGATCATCGCGATGTTGTCTTCGGCACCCGGATTCGGCTGGTTGGGGAAAGCCTCCGTCGGGTTGATGATTCCGGCGTTCCCCCCGCTGTCGGAGTGGTTGAGGGTGGCGAGCGATCCCTCGAACTCGGCGGAGAAGGTGGCTGCCGCCGCTCCGGAGTCGATATCGTTGAGGAAATCGACGAGATCCGCTAAACCGCCGATACCCGCGGCCACACCCCCGTTGTCCCGCATGGCACCGTACCAGATGTGGGTCGACCATCCCCCCTCGGGCAGGACGGACGGGATGATCCCTTCCGCGATGTTGAACTTGGATACAAAGCTGGGGACTTGGCTGGCGTGGTCGCCGATGAGTTCCCACTCGATCGTGCTGGAGATCGCGGTGTGGGTGCCGGGGGCGATGCTGAGCTCTTGGAAGGCGCCGCCGCCGATCTCGTAGCCGACGAATTCGATGAGGTAGTTCCCCGGAGTCGGGAAGACCGTGGTGATGAAGGCGTTGCTATTGCCGGTGCCTCCGGGGAAGAGGGCGGTGGCGGGGTCGTTGGCGTCGAGCTGGTTGCCGAGGGTGCCCGCGATCGAAGTGAACATCGCCCCACCGGAGACCCGGAGCGCGTAGCCGTCGTCTCCGGCCACGTGCATCGTGTAGGTGCCCTCCTCACCGGCCGCAATGGTCAGTTCGGTGCGTCCGAAGAGGATGAAGTTGTTGTCGTCGCCAGCCCCGTTCGAGGCGATGGGGATGTCGGGGCAGAACTCGCCGCCACCGCCAGGGTTCTCGGGGTCGTTGTGGTTGAGCACGGGGTAGATCTCCTGCTCGGTGATGGTGCCATTGGCCACCACTTCGAGGACGTCACGATAGCCCTGTTCGTCCGCCGCGATGGTCTGCGGGACGCTCGCCGGAAAATCGACGTTCTGGAATTCGATCAGGTCCCACGTTCCATTGGGGGCTGCGGCCAGCCCGGCGCGGAGGACTGCGGGTAGCGCATTCGAGCGCAATAGCCGGGATTCCGCGAACGGTTCCGAGCCAGTCGCCGCGGTGGTCGTGCCGGTCACGTTAAACTCGAACTGGGTGTACGGCGGGGGATCTCCCCCGGGGAAAGTGTAGACAATCGTGGTGGTGGAGCCCGCCTTCATCACCGTGAAATCGGTGGTGGGTGCGGCCACCATGTCGATCTCCAACCCGAGGGTCAATTCGTCGACGACGCTCGTGGAACCGAAATCTTCGAGGGTGATGGTGACCTCGTCGCGATCGGTGAAGGTGGCACCGCTGATGGCCGGGAGCTGGATGACGGGCAGGGTATCGACGGCCAGGGTCGCGATGGTGGCGCCGTCGAAGAGCTGGTCGTAGACGCGGATCTCGTCGAGCTGGCCGACATACGAGCCACCGTTGAGAGAGCTGCCGATGAGGAGGTTGACGTTGACGGGATCGGCGTTGTTGCCGGCGGCCCCCTGGGCGACCTGCACGCCATCGACAAAAATCGTCTGGGTGCCGGTGGCGGCCGCGTTGGTGTAGGCCACATGGTGCCACTCGTTGGGGACGGTGGTGCCGCCGGCGACGTCATCGGCCCAGTGGCCGGAGTGGTACTGGGTGCCGCGCGCGCCGAGGTGAAGGACGTTGCCGGGATCCCCGCCGAAGATCATGTTGTCCCCGTTCTGGTTGGCGAAATTCGCCCACGCCATCGCGGTGTAGTCCTGATCCCCGCCGACACCGAAGCTGTAGAGGAGCACTTGCGAATTGACGCCGGAAGCCCCGAGCCCTGAATCGCCGTCCGGGGCGAATAGCTGGAGCGACTGGCCGAGATCGTAGCGCATGCCGCCCAGGGACACGGCATTGCCCGTGGTAAGCGCCATGTTGACGGAGCCGAAGATCGTGCCGTCACCTAACGAATCCCCCGCCGTGTTGGCCACGGGGCCGCCTTCGGCCAGAGGAGAGGTCAGATCCTCGAACGTGTAGTGGAGGAATTCGTCGGCTTGGGCGAGGGGCAGGATTGCGCCGAGCGCGAGGGCGGCCACATATCCTACCGAGACGAGATTTCGTGAATGCGTGTTCGGTCTCATGGTGGTTTGGGATAGGGGAATCCCAGCCACCACGGCACGCGGGTACGCGATAGTGCTGACGGCGGGGGTTCCGTTGATCACAGGGTTTTTTGAGGGGTCGGGTTTCGACCCGACGCTGGCAAACTCGCCAGAAGATCTCCTGCGGTCAAGCCGATTCTTCCGACGGCAGAATTCTGCCTAGCGCTCGCCGATCGGCACGATCGGCTGCGCCTCTTCCGGTCCGGTGTATTCGGTGAGCGGGCGGTAGAGGCGGTTATCCTCCAATTGCTCAAGCACTTGTGCCGTCCATCCGGCGGCGCGGGAAATGGCGAAGATCGGGGTAAAGAGGTCGGTCGGGATCCCGAGGGAGTAGTAGACGGTGGCGCTGTAGAAATCGACGTTGGCGTTGAGGCCTTTTTTCTCGCGCATGATTTCGGCGATCCGCTCCGACATCTTGATCCACTTGGCCTCGCCGAGTTCCTCGGTCAGTTTGATGGCCATGCGACGGAGGTGCGGGGCGCGGGGGTCGAGCACCTTGTAGACGCGGTGGCCGATGCCCATGATCTTCTCTTTGCGCTCGAGCTTGCCGGCCACGTAGGCGTCGACGTTCTCGGGCTCGCCGATCTCCTCGAGCATGTGGATGACGCCCTCGTTGGCGCCGCCATGGAGCGGGCCTTTGAGGGTGCCGATGGCCGAGGTGATGGCCGAATACATGTCGCTCAGGGTGGCGATGGTGACGCGGGCGCTGAAGGTGGAGGCGTTCATCCCGTGGTCCGCATGGAGGATGAGGGCCACGTCGAGGGTCTTCTCCATCTCGGCGGAGGGGGCCTCGTCATTGATGAGGTAGAGGAAGTGGGCGGCTTCGCTGAGGTCCTGGCGCGGTTGCGGGAGGTTGAGCCCCTGGCGGGCGCGGTGGTAGTAGGCCACGATGAGCGAGGTCTTGGCACAGATCGAGATGGCGCGGTCGAGGTTGATCTTGGCATCCTGGTCCTGGCCGC
>CAZKYJ010000129.1:0-9347 GCA_964556355.1 uncultured Verrucomicrobiales bacterium
CCGTCGCCACACCAGGGCGGCACAACCCCGGCGGCGTCATCGACGACCTCGTCGATTCGGATTCCGATGGGACGATCAATCTCATGGAGGAGGCGATCCACTCGAACGAAGCGGTTCCGGATCCCCAGCTCCTCCCGATGTATGTGGAGGTTCCGTCCGGCGGTAGTAACTTCCCCGGGCTCATGTACACCCGGCTGCTCGGTGGGACCCTCACCGGCCAGACCTACACGGTAGGAAACCTCCGCTACGATATCGAAGTCTCCACCGACCTCATCACGTGGCAGTCCGGTAGCGGAAGTGTCGTTCAAGAATCGACCATGCCCGATGGTAATGGGATGTCCGAGACGGTTCTCGTCCGTGGGCTCACGGCCATCACCGGCACCGGAGACCACCAGTACATCCGGCTCAAGGTCACGCGGGTCACTCCCTAGGGTGCCGATTCCTTCGACTCCTTGGCGCGCAGCTTGGCCTCCGCTTTCCAATCGGCGTCGGTCGGGCTGCGCTTCAGTTCGAATGCCTTGTCTAGCCACTCGATCGTGCCTTCTTTCAGCGAATTCAGCACCTTCGTTGCCTCTAGATACCCGGTGACGATCGGGTTTTCCACCGCCGCGCGGCGCGCCGTTTCGTAGGCGTGCACCTCGCCCGCGGTCAGCTCGAACCCCCTCCGCCGCCGCTCGTCGAGCGTCGACTGCAGGTGCGACCAGGTCACGTAGGCCTGTCGTGCCTCGTCGTCGGCGATGAACCGATCGACCTGTTCGGAGGCCGTCTGAAATTGCTTTCCGTGGGTCACCGCGTCGCAGAAACCAGCCAGCGCTTCACGGATGCGCTCGCCCTTGATTCCAGCTCCGGGTGCCTGCTCGACAGGGTATTTCTTTGCCATGCGAGATGTCATACCGTCGGGATCCGGGGTCCGCAATGGACGATCGTCCCCGCGAGGCTACCATCGCCCCATGAGTGAACCAACCAGCGAGCGGGCACGCGAGATCCTCGGAGCGGTCTTCGGCTTCGATCGCTTTCGCCCCGGTCAGATGGAGGTGGTGCGGGCGCTGCTCGACGGGCATCCGTCGCTGGCGGTCTTTCCAACCGGGGGCGGCAAGAGCCTCTGCTACCAGCTGCCCGCCCTCATGGTCGACGGCCTGACGCTCGTGGTCTCCCCGCTCATCGCCCTGATGAAAGACCAGGTAGATTTTCTCGTCCGGCGCGGGGTGGCGGCGGAGCGGCTCGATTCTAGCCTGGAGGCCGACGAGCTCGGCGGCCTCTTCCGAAGGCTCCACGGCGGCGAGACGAAGCTGCTCTACGTCTCTCCGGAACGCCTTTCCAACGAGCGCTTCCGCCACACCTTGGAGCGCCTCGATATCTCGATGCTCGCGGTCGACGAGGCGCACTGTATCTCGGAATGGGGACACAACTTCCGGCCCGACTATCTCAAGATCGCCGGCCTCGCCAAGGGGCTGGGGATCCCCCGCGTCCTGGGGCTCACCGCGACCGCGACGCCCGCCGTTTCGACCGACATCTGTCGCGCGTTCGGCATTGCCCCGGAGCACCATTTCCAAACCAGTTTCCGCCGGCCGAATCTCAACTATCAGATGACGCCGAGCCGCGCTGGCGACCGCGACGCCCGCCTCCTCGCGTTGCTCGGCGATCCTGCTGCCCGCCCGGCGATCGTCTATGTCACCCTCCAGGGAACCGCCGAGCGGGTGGCGACGTTCCTCCAGAAGAAAGGAACCGCCGCCCGCGCCTACCACGCGGGTCTCCCCGACGAAGTCCGCACCGAAGCCCAGGACGGGTTCATGGCCGGGACGGTCGATGTCATCGTCGCGACCATCGCGTTCGGCATGGGGATCGATAAGTCCGATATCCGTGCCGTCATCCACTACAACCTGCCGAAGTCGCTCGAAAACTATTCCCAGGAAACCGGGCGGGCGGGGAGGGATGAGGCGCCCTCTCTCTGCCAGCTCATCGCCGGCCGGGAGGACCTCACCACCTTGGGGAACTTCGTCTATGGAGATACGCCGGCCCCGTCGTCGCTGCGCGCGCTCCTCGACGGCTTGCTCAGGCAGGGCGACGAGATAGAGATCAGCCGCTACGACCTCTCTGTCTCCCATGACATCCGACCGCTCGTGGTGGCCACGGCATTGACTTATCTCGAACTCGAGGGCATCCTCCGGTCCCGCGGCGTGGTCTACCAGGTCCTCCGGTTCCGCGCGCCGGACGTGGACCAGCTCGTCGCGGGGTTCGACACCGCGCGGAAGGCATTCCTCCGATCCGTCTTCGCCGCCTGCCAGCAGTCGCGGAAATGGTGGACGCTCGAACCGACGAAAGTGGCGGCGGAGATCGCCGAGCCGGAGGAGCGCATCCGCAAAGCGATCGGCTATCTCGAAGAGTCCGGGGACCTCGTTGTCGAGCCGTCCCGGGTCGCCCACCGCTATGCGGTCATCCGTCGGCCCGGCGACCGCGCCGCGCTCATCGCCCGCATCCTCGACCTTTTCGAGCGCCGGGAGCAGGCCGATGTCGCCCGCATCGGCTCGGTGGCCACCTTCGTCGAGGGGGCGGGCTGCCGGGTCATCGCATTGTTAGACTATTTCGGCGAGCGGTCCGCCGAGCCTTGTGGGACGTGCTCCGGCTGTCTGGCCGACGGGGACGGCACCCCGATGCCGGCCACCCCGCCCCCCGACATCACGCCCGACGACGTCGCCGCGATCCGCGAGCTCGCCGACGCCCGGCACGTTGCCCTCCGGTCGCCCCGGCAGCTCGCACGCTTTCTCGCCGGGATCACAAGCCCCGCCGTCACCCGCGCCCGGCTCACCCGTCACGATGCCTTCGGGCGACTCGAGGCCGTCCCTTTTCCAGACATTCTCGTTTTCTGCGAGTCGCTGGTGCTCTGACCTGACTGGGGGAGGCTGCTTCTCCGGTGCCGGATCTGGCTCCACGCTTCGGCGAGCAGCGTCTGGAAGATGCGGAACGACTGGTCGGGGAGGAGCCGCTCGCGGGCGAGGAGGTGGAGGGCGGTCGAACGGATCTCGCGCAGCTCGCACTCGAGCGCCGTCAGCTCGTCCTCCGGGACCGGTTGGAGGAGGCGGTTGAGGATGCGGTTCAAGGTGAGATAGTAGGCGTCAATGCGGTCTTTCTGGCGGCGCTCGAACCAGTTTTGCGCTGCCGCGATCAGGCCGTAGGTGGTGATGAGAAGGGTGACGAGGAGGCCGATGACCTCGGCATAGCGGACGAGGAAGCCCGGCTCGTTGCGGTCGTAGTAGTCGGCGGCGCCTGGGTGCAGAGGGAACTGGAGCTTGGCCACCTCGAGGGGCGCGTCGTAGAGCGAGGCGTCGTCCTGGTCGCGGGTGAGCGAGTTCCGGTTTTCGATGACCGTCCGCGTGACCGCCCGGGCGGTCCTCCGCGGAACGTCCGCGCTGGCCACGAGCACCGTACGGACGGCCAGCGTCGGGATCGGCTCTTCCGGCGTGCCGGGCGTCCCGCCGTGCGGCGCGGCGTAGGCGTAGCGGGGAATGAGATACGGTTCGGCAAACGGGTAGCCGAGCCGGAAACCGTCGATCACGCTCCCCGCCGCCGCCTGTCGGCCGATCCCGACAAAGTGGCACTTCCCGCTGCTGACTACCCGATCGATGGCCGGGGACCGGAGGCTGAGGACGATGAGAAGCGCGTCGAGATCCCCGCTTTCGATGCCGCGGCAGGCGCCGTCGATCCCGAGCGGGACCAGATCGATCTTCTCGAGGTCGAGTTCGAAATGGTGGAGCAGCGCGTGGACGAGCTGGTGGCTGCCGCTTGATGGCAGCCCAACGCCCACACGATGCCCCTCCAGGTCGGAGAGCGACGTGATTCCGCTATCGGTGCGGGCGAGGAAATGGAGCGCGCCGAGATGGAGGGGCACGAGCGATCGCACGCCGTCTCCGGCCTCGCTATCGTTTTGTACGAGGGCGAGGTCAGCGGTGCCCTCGACGAGGCGGGTGGCGTTATCGAGACTCCCGTCACTGGGCACGACGTCGAGATGAATCCTCCCGTTGTGGACCTCGACCAGGGCCGCGATCGACTCGGCCATCGGTTGGTATTTTCCCGAAGGCTGGCCGGAGGCAAAGGTCAGGTTCGTCTTGCGGTTCGCCGAATAGAGCGCGTAAGCAAGCACGCCGACCAGCACGACAGCGAGCGCGATGGTCGCTGCCGCGTGCCACTTCCGCGAGATCATCCCGCGGCGAGGCCGAAGACGGAATCCATCTGTGCAGAGATCACCTTGAGCGCCGCCTCATCGCCGCCGCCGACTTCCGCGGCCACCCAGCCGCGGTAGTTGATCTCGCGAAGCGCTTTGCGGACGTCGGCCCAATCGAGATCGCCCTCGCCGATGGCCGTGAATTTCCCGAGCTTCCGTGAGAACCCTTTGACGTCAAGTTTGAGGATGCGGTGGTCGAGGGTGCGGATCCAGTCACCCATGCTGCCGTATTTCCAATGGTTCCCGATGTCGAACTGCATGCCGACCCATGGTGAGTCAAACGCGTCGATGTACCGGGCGAGCTTCTCCGCGGTCTGGTCGGCTCCCCCGCCATGGTCATAAAGAAACTGGTTCCAAACGTTCTCCACAAGGATGGTGACCCCGAGCTCGGCGGCCAGTGGGATGGCCTGCGAGATACTGGTGACCGAACGCTCCCACACTTCATCTTCGCTACCGTCTTCGCCTTTGCCGACGACGACGAGAACCGAGTGGCCGCCCACCGCATGGGTATCGCGGAGGGCAGTTTGTAGGTCCGCCAGTGCTTGGGCACGGACGGCGGCATCGGGGTCCGAGTGCCGGGTGCCCCAGTGGGTACTACAGACGGTACCATCGACGGGCAGCCCGGAATCGGCGATCGCTTTGCGAGTTGCTCCCACGTCCATCCCCGGAGAGTTTGGCTCAACCCCCCGGAAGCCGGCCGCCTTGGCTGCTCTGAATTGGTCGGAGAGGGTCCCCTCGACTTTGACCATGCCGAGCTTCAAAGTTTTGTAGAGGCGGCCGTCCAGCGAGTCGGTCGCGTCGGTGGCAGCGCGGAGCTGCGCGGGGAGGAGCAACCCGCCGGCGAGGGCTGCGGAAGACTTTAAAAAGTGGCGGCGATTCTTTGCGGGTGTCATGGGAGATGTTGCGTTCGTTGGGTTAATCGGTTCCCGACGGCGCCAGTGACGGGTCATCGAGGTCGAGCCGGTAGAGGATTTGGTTGTAGTCGTAGCGTGGTGTCGGGCGGGCGTGGTTGGCGAACTCGGCGGTGTAGGTCGCTTCGAAAAGTAGCACCGGTGACTCGGGATCGGAGAACTCGGGGTGGAGTCGCGGATTGTAGAAAGTGTAGTTTTCGTGGGTGACGACTTTCACCGCCGTCCCCCACGGGCCGGTGGGCGCATCGGCCTCCGCGTACCACAGCTCGCCAAACGCGGATGGTGCGCCGAATTCTTGTGTGAATACGGCGACCCAGCGCTTCCGCCACGGGTTCCAAGCGATCGAACCGCGGTGGGGTTCGATCGATTCGCCGTCCGCGACGGGAACCTCCGATTGTGGATCGAGCGGCTCCCAGGTCGCCGGGTCTTGCCAGGCCTCGTAGGTGGCGGGCATCCGCAGCGTCGGAAAGGGGTCACCGAAGTAAAGCCACTCGCCATCCGTGCTGGTTGACGGATGCCCGTTGGGCCACGGAGGAACGGCGCCGCCATCCGACTTTTTCCAAAGCACCCGCGATTGTTCGAAGGCTTCGGTCGCGGCGTCCCAGACGCAGAGGCCGATCTCGTAGGTATCGAGATGGTTCTCGATCTTGGTGTAGCTGCCGACGAGATGCTCGCCGCCCGCTCCGTCGGCCAAGGTGGTGTAGCCGATGATCCAGGTCGGGCCCGGGCCGGGCATCTTGGCGACACCTTTGACCCGCCGGTCGGCGTCGCGGAAGTAGTCGAACGTCAGGGCGATCGGGGGCTTTGCGTCGCGCAATACATCCAGCGGTGTCACGGCGCTCGTCGTGTCGAAGACGCCGAGTGGGTAGTGCGCCACCTTGGTATCCCCCCATGCCCAGTACATCTTCCCGCCGTAGATGGCATTCTGGACGGAATCGCTGCCCATGACGCCGGATTCCCCCCACTCGAGCCTCTCCCCGAGCTTCCGGCTCTCGGCGAAGATCCCCGCACCCGTCAGCCGCCCCAGACGCTTGGCCGGAAGCTGCCGGTCGACTTCGACCCGGAGCGTGCCGCCTTCCTTCGGCGTGAGGCGGACTCCGCGGAAGCCGAAACCGTCTGCGGGAACCCCGTAGCCGTGGCCGATGACCGTGAAGTAGGTCTCGCGCCCCATCAGCTCCGGCAGATCGAAGGCGATCAGACCGGCATTGTCGGTCACCAGTCGGGCTTCGTGGGTCGTGCGCAGTTCGACGAGGGGGACAGGCCATCCGTTCTCACGGTCGACGACCTCGATGCGGCACGGCATGGCACCGGAGGAGGCCTCCGGGAGCGCCACGAGCGCGGCGGCGGATAGTAGGGTTCTCCACACCACAGCTCAGGCGACTTTGGCTCCGTCCGCGTCGCCGGAGGCCAGCGCTGTATCGAATCGCGAGTCGAACGTTTCGAAGAGCGTGCGCACCTCTCTCCGCTGCGCGGTCTCGCGGAGCTCTTCCGCCTCGTCGGCATGGAGATCGGGCTCGATGGGCACCTCCTGCCCCCCCAGGCGGTCTCCTTGGATGCGCAGGGGAACTTTGTCCCACAACAGCCGGGCCACCTCGATGATCAACTGCTGGTCGATGCCGCCGATCGAGCCGCGGAAGGCGCGAGCGATCCGCTGGCTCTCTTCCAGTGAGAGGCTCTCCCCGATAAATCCTGCCGCCCGCGCACGCACGAGAGAACGCCCGATCAGGTAGGTCTCGAGAGCGACGAGCGAGGCGCGGCGCACCGCCATCCAGAAGAACGCTTTGCGGAGTGTTTTCCGGAAGAGCTTGCGCACGGGTTTGGTCGTCAGGCTGAGACCCAGCCTCCCGGCCCGGTTCAGCAACGAGCTCTCTTCCGCCCCGACGAGCGAGTAGATCGCACCCGGTGCATGGGTCAGGCCGAGCGATCCCAGCCACTTTTCGATCCAGTCTTTGCGGAGGCCGTGGACGACCAACTCGTCGACGAACGCGACCGGCGTCAGCGACGCCAGGCCGGTCGAGATCGACACTCGGGCGAGCCCTTTGGGCCGGGTCGGGCCGTCGGGCTCTACGGTGCGGGTTGCCCCGGGGGATGGCGGTGAGAGTGGTTCGGCAGGCGTTGTCACCCAAGATGATACACCGTTTCCGCCGAATGGGGAACCGAACTCGACGCGCGGCGGGAGGGCGGATTTTCCTACGGGCCACCGGTTCCGGGTGCCCGCTCGAGCCGGGAGATCCGGCGGAAGAAGAACCCGTAGAGGAGGATGGCGGAAACGAGGCTGACCACGGCCGTGGAGAGGGCGAGCCCCTTGACCCCGAAAGCGTTCATGAAGATCAGGTTGAGGACGACGTTGTTCACGAAGCCGAAGACGGTCACCCCCAGCATGAACCGGCTCGAGCGGAGCGCCATCACGATCCGGCCGCCCAGCAGCGTGAGGATGAATCCCGGGATGTAGAAGCTCGTGAACTTCAGCACCTCGGCGACGCGCGCGGTATCCTCAGCCGTGAAGCGCCCGTGTTGCAAGAGGAGGCGCACCACCGGCTCCGCAGCCACCCAGAAAAAGGCGGCACAGGGAAGTGACGCGATGAGGACGACGCCCGAGAAGCGCGTGACGACCCGTCGGAGCTCACCCCAGCGTTCGGCCGCGGCGAGCCCGGCGACGTGCGGGAACAGCACCTGACCCGCCGCGATCCCCCCGATGGAGAGGACGATCGTGGAAATCCGCACGGCGTAGCCGAGTACCGAGACACTGCCGGGCGAGAGCGACGCCGCCATCATCTTATCGATGAAGTAGCAGCCCTCGTAGACCGCCGATCCCACGAGCAGCGGGAAGATGTGGCTCAGGGCGGACCGCGTGGTGGCGTCCCAGCCCGGTCGGTTGATCAGCCGACCGCCGGTGCCCCGCGCCGCCGCGACCGAGAGGGCGATCAGGAGGAGCAGGGATCCGACCGACATGCCCAACGAGAGGAGATAGGGCTCCGGGCTCCCGGTGACTAGCAGGAGCACCGTGATCGTGGTCACCGGGACGATGGCCGGAGCCACCGAAGAGAAACCGAACCGGAAGTCGGTTTGGATAAACCCTTTGACCAGCGTTGCCACACCGTAGAAAACCGCGAAAGGGAGCAGCCATACTTGGAGGCTCTTGGTCAGGTCCCGCTTCTCTTCCGAGAAGCCAGCCCCGAAAAGTTGGACGAGGGCATCATCGGACGCCAGGACCGCCAGGCACGAGAGCACGAGCGCCCCCGCGCAGATCCAAATGATGTTGGAGTAGAGGCGGGTGGCACCGTCGCCGATCTTGGCGCGGAGAGCCGTGTAGGCCGGGACGACGGCATCGCGGAACGAGTCGCCACCCATATTGGCGATCAGTGTGGGGATGAGCGCCGCGACGAGAAAGGCGTCCAGGTCGTCCGAGGTTCCAAAGCGGTTGGCGACGACCAACTCTTTGCTGAAGGCGATAGCTTTGACCAGCACCGTCATCGCCCCGCCGATGACGACACCGGAGAATAGCTTTGATTCGAAAAGCCGCAGAAACCTGCGGGAGAGCGAGTCGGCCATGAGACGGTTCATCCCGATGCGGTCTCCCAAGAGGTCGTGATATCCGTGCCGCCGACGGCCGGAGGCCCCGAAGCCGGAGCTTGATTAATAGCCCGCGATAGGGGAGAGTTAGCCAGCCTATTTTCTAACTCATTCCAAAGCGAATTTCGGTGAATTCTCTCCTTACCCCGTTGCCTAGCGCTCCGCTCAGTACCAAATGGGGGTCGGATCGCGGGACGCCGATCAGCCGATTCTATATCGACCGATTTATCCGGAGACATGCTTCTGACATCCGGGGCGACGTGCTGGAGATCAAAGACCGACGCTACACCTCGGCTTTCGGGCGCGATATCTCGAGGAGCGACGTACTTGATATCGATGCCTCGAACCGTCTGGCGACGATCGTCGCTGACCTGGGGGACGCGGGGGCGGTCCCGTCGGACACCTACGATTGTTTCGTGCTGGCCGAGACGATTCAATACATCCACCGGATCCGCGACGCGGTGGCGCACGCCGTGCGCGTCCTCAAGCCCGGCGGAGTCCTCTTGGTCACGGCACCGGTCACCTCGCCGGTCGACCGCGAGTTGCAGATGCTCGAGCGCTGGCGGTTTACCCCCGCGTCGGTCCGGGCACTTTTTCGCGACGTGCGGGAGGCCGGGGAGGTTTCCGTCGAGCCGTATGGTAAC
>CAZKYJ010000130.1:0-215 GCA_964556355.1 uncultured Verrucomicrobiales bacterium
ACGGTGAAGGCGTCATCCACCGGGATCTCAAGCCGGGAAACATCCTGCTCAACCCCGACGGCGCCCCTCTCATTACCGACTTCGGCCTGGCTCGAAAAGTAGATGAAGACAGCGGGTTGACGGTGAGTGGACAGATTCTCGGCACCCCGAACTACATGCCTCCGGAGCAGGCGACAGGACATCATGCGGAGATCGGGGTAGCGTCGGATGTGTAT
>CAZKYJ010000130.1:225-1095 GCA_964556355.1 uncultured Verrucomicrobiales bacterium
CTGGTTATCGGAATTGCCGCCCTGATGAGTCTGGTCAACCTGTCTCCGAGCCGGCGTGATGATCGGCACGCCGCGGTATATGTCTCCTGAGCAGTGCAAAGGGACGGGCGACGTGACTCCCCGGTCGGATGTCTATTCACTCGGGGCCGTTCTTTATGCCCTGCTCACGGGAGGCCCACAGTTTCGCGCGGCGACGGCGCTCGACACCCTCTCGCTCGTCCTCGATTCGAACCCCGCCCCACCGCGCATCCTCAACGCGGCAATCCCCCGGGAAATCGAAGCCATCTGCTTGAAATGTCTCGAAAAGAATCCGGCGAAACGCTACGCGAGCGCCACCGACCTCTCGAAGGACCTGGGCGCGTTTCTCGATGGGGAACCGGTTTCTGCCGACACGGATACCTCTAGCCGGATCGTGCGGGCGCTCATGCGCGAGACCCGTCACGAGGAGGTGCTTTACCGGCACGCCAAGGCGTGGCGGATCCAGGCGGTCGTCATCTTCTTCCTTCTGCTCGGCACGAACATTCTGGTCTGGATGGGACGCAGCGACACCGCGAGCTACGTCACCCTCTGGACGCCGGGAATCGTGCTCCTGGTGCTCCCCGCACTGCAGATCCTGCGGCGGGCGGGACGCCGGTTCACGCAGGTCGAGATCCAGATGATGCGGGTCTGGTGGCTGTTCCTCGGCGCTGCGCTCCTCACCGGTACGGTCACGCTGATCAACGGCGGCAGCATGCTGGAGATGCTTCCAATCATCATCATCGAACTCGCGTTCGGACTCGGCTGTACCGCCGTTGTCCTCAGGGGGTCGTTCTATCTCCTCAGCGCGCTCTGCGCGGCCTCCGCACCGCTGGTGGCCGTTTTCCCCAACAT
>CAZKYJ010000130.1:1105-9237 GCA_964556355.1 uncultured Verrucomicrobiales bacterium
TCTTTGGCACCGCAGCGGCCGTCGGGCTCTGGCTGCCCGCCCAAAAGTATGCACGGAAACGCCCCGGCTAGCGCCCTGACCCAACCCGCGTGCCGGGACACGCGGAACGTGCCCGATCCCGCACCCCTATGACGCTCCCACCGACCTTTTCAACTGCGGAAACAGGAGGACGTCCCGGATTGAGTCGACACCCGTCAGCATCACCGCGAGACGGTCGATACCGAGCCCGATGCCCCCGGCCGGCGGCATGCCGTGTTCGAGGGCGGTGAGGAACTCCTCGTCGATCTTTTGCACCTCCTCTCCCGCCTGCTGCTCGAGACGGGCACGCTGTACCTCCGGATCGTTGAGCTCGGAATACCCCGGCGAGATCTCCTGGCCATTGATGATCAGCTCGTAGACGTCGACCACCGAAGGGTCGGAAGCGTTCTGCTTGGCCAATGGCACGACTTCGGTCGGCATGTGGGTGACGAAAATCGGGTCGATCGACTTCTCCTCGACCAGCTTCTCGAATACCTGCTGGGTCACCTCGTAGTCCTCCATCCCCTCGGATATCTCGACCCCGAGCTCGGCACAACGCTCGCGGCGCCTCTGGGGGGTGTGGCCGAACCACTCGGGATCGATCTCTTCGATCAGTTCGCGGAACGGCTTCCGCTTCCATGGCCGGGCGAGATTGATCGTCCTGGTGACATTCCCCTCCCCGTCCTTGTGTTCGATCTGGAGCCCGCCGGCGAAGGTCTCCGCGAGGTGACAGACCAGCTCCTCGACCATGTCGGCCATCTGTGAGAAATCGCCGAACGCCTGGTAGGCCTCGAGCATGGTGAACTCCGGATTGTGGCGGCGGCTGAGCCCCTCGTTCCGGAAGTTCCGGTTCAGCTCGAAGACTTTCGTGAAACCTCCGACGAGCAGGCGCTTGAGGAAGAGTTCCGGCGCGATGCGCAGGTAGAGCGGCATGCCGAGCGCGTTGTGGAAAGTCTCGAACGGGCGCGCCGCGGCTCCGCCAGGGACGTCTTGCAGCATCGGCGTCTCCACTTCGAGATAGTCGCGATCCTGCAAAAACCGGCGGATTTCCGCGATCATCTTCGAGCGGATGACGAAGACCTCACGGCTGCGCTCGTTGCTCATCAGGTCGAGGTAGCGCCTGCGGTAGCTCAGTTCCTTGTCGGCGAGCCCGTGGAACTTGTCCGGCATCGGGCGGAGCGCCTTCGAGAGCACCGTCAACGCGGTCACCTTGACGGACGGCTCACCGACTTTGGTGGTGAACGTCTCGCCCTCTATACCGATCCAGTCGCCCAGATCGAGGTCGTGTTTGAAGATCTCGAACGCCTCCTCGGACACGTTGTTTTTGTTGAGGAACCCCTGGATGCGCCCACCGATGTCGGAGAGATCGAAGAAGATCGACTTCCCCATATCGCGTCGCGCCGTGAGGCGCCCCGCCAGCTTCACCACGACCTCGTCGGCGAATTCCTCCCTCAGCCCTCCGGGCGTCACCGTCGTCTCGAACCGGGCGCCGAACGGGTCGATCCCCCTCTCGCGGATGGACGCCAGTTTCTCCTTCCGCACCTGGATAAGGTCTTCTTCGTTGCTGCCGTGGATCTCGGTGGATTCGCTCATAGATGCGGGATTGGTCGTGTCAGAAAAGGACCTGCATGCTGCCGCAATCGCCCAGATTTGCAAGCCGTCGCCACCGGGTGTCCCCCCGCAGAACGAGAAATCGGTGGCCGTTCACTTGCCCCAGCACCGCGTCGCGGCAGGGTGTACCGTCCCCCATCGAGCACCCGGACGGGCAAATGTCGCTGCAAACCTACACGAGACGGATTCTGCAACAGGTCACCGGAGCGAACCCATTCGGCGGAGACTGTCCCCCCACCCGTGTCCCCCTGATCGGATTCGGCCGGCCGGCTACGCCGGTTCCACTCCCCTGGAACTACAAAGAACCCATCCGGATCTTCGAAGCCTTCTACGCGGGAACCGAGGAAATGACCGGTTGGGGAAAGCACAACCGCTACCTCTATGCGTTCGGGTTCCCCCCGGTGCTGGTGACCCGCGACCCCGGGATGATCAAGGCGATCCAGGCCGACACCGGCCACAAGCCGGGGCAGTTCGACCGGGACACGAGCCCGACCGCTGGAATCGCGCGCGCCACGGGTGAGGACTCCCTGCTCTACTCCAACGGGGAGATCTGGCGCCGCCAAAAGAGCATGGTCGCGAAACCGTTCAGCCGGTCGAACCTGTTCCAGCCACAGAAGTTCCACGGGTTCGAGCAGACGTTTCGCAAGACGGTCGTCCAGCGCCTCGATGCCCTCCGGGAGTTCCAGCGAACCACCGGGGAAACCAAGACGCGGGTCGAGCTGGACCTGGAGATCAAAGTCGTCATGCTAGAGATGCTGGTGAACAATTTTTTTGGCGCGCAGGTCCCCTACGAAGAGCTGCGGGAACGCTACGTTCCGGCGCTCGTCTTCATGATTGACCACATGGTGCGAGACACCGTGGCTCCTCGTAGCCAGGCGCTCGCGCGGAAGCTCTCTGGTGGCGAAGGGACGTTCCGGCAAAACGCCGCCGCCTTCGAGGAACTGACGGACATCGCCCTCTCCGGGAGGCCCGAGGGGCGTGGCCTCTGGAATGAATTTCGGTCTGATGCTTCCGACGATGCCCTGCGCAGCAACATCCGGGTCTTCCTCGCCGGCGCGATGGAAGCGACCACCTCCTTCGCGACCTGGGCGATCGCCCACTTGTCGCGCAGCCCGAAATGGCAGGCCAAGGTCTACGACGACGTGAACGTCTACGACCCGGACGATTTCACCCATGCGCCGAATTTGAACCGGGTGCTCGAAGAAACACTCCGGCTGACCCCGGCCCTCTATTTCTTCCCCCGCCGAGCGACGGTCGACACCTGGGTCGAGACAGCAGACAACCGCCGGATGATGATCCCTGCCGGAACCCATATCCGGCTCGACGTGTGGCATTCCAACCGGTGCGAGGAATTCTGGGGTGAAGCAATCACCGGATATCCGGCCGACATCTTTGCCCCCGAGCGATGGGACGTCATGGAGGAAAACGGCCTCCACGCCAAGGACATGCTCCATTTCGGGTTCGGACACGGACCGCGCTTTTGCCCGGGACGATCGCTCGGGCTTCTCGAGGTCGGGCTCGTCGTCGGTGCGTTCGTCAAGATTTTCAAGCTCGAAGCAGCCAACGAAACCGTCGGTCCGAAAGCCGGAGTGTCCACCAAACCCGCAGATGGCGTGCTGGTCGACCTCGAACTCCGAAGCCTTGGACGATAGAATCCCCTTCACACACCCACGCAGCGACCAGCCGAAACCCGGGCAGGATGTGCCAATGCGAACGACCCGAACCGCCCCCCGAAGGCCCCGAGTGAACGGCTGCATCGCGCACGGGGGGCGTCGGTCGGGAGCCGCCTCGACCGGCCGGGTTGGCGGAGCGCGCAATGCCCTGCATGCTGGTGGCATCTCGCATTGAAAGCATCGGCACCAGCACCAACCGGCACGGCCGAGATCGCCCCCGGGGTCATCCTCGATGGGCGTCTCTGCCTCGTCCACCAGCGCGAGGGTTGGCTGGCCGCCGCCGATCTCCACCATGGCTACGAACTGACCAAGCGGCAGCAGGGGGCGCTCCTCCCCTTCTGGGGGATGGGGGCGCTGGGCGAGCGCCTCGCGGCCGCCATCGCCGACCACCGGCCCCGCGACATCATCCTTTGCGGCGACATCGTCGACGGCCACGGCTCACACGAGGAAACGGCGGCGTTCTTGGATGCGGTGCGCGCGCGGATCCCGGGAGAACTCATCTGTATCGCCGGCAACCACGATCGGGGGCGAATCCGCAAGCTCGTGCCCTTCCGCGAAACCTACGAAACCGAGCTCTGCGCATTTCACCACGGCCATGATTCCCCGGTGCTCCCACCGGAGAAAACGTGGGTTTCCGGGCATCTCCACCCGACGGTGGGGATCCACGATGGCGCCGGGCTCTCGCTAAAAGTACCCGTGTTGCTGCAGGTCCCGGCCGGGGTCGCGAACCCTGGGAGGTGGATTCTTCCGGCGTTCTCTCCGTGGGCCGGCGGGCGCGACTGGACCCGCTACACGCTGCCCCGTGCGACGCGGCCGTGGGTCTGCACGCCCAAGCGCGTTTTCCAGCTCAGCCGCCCAGTTCACTGAGCGCGACTTCGGCGCGCGCCAGCACGTCGCCGGCCTCGCCCCGCAGCTCCATGGTCAGCTGCGGACCGGCCTCCTGCCAGTCGATGGACAGCAGCCCGAAGTTCACATCCACCACGGGTCCGTCAGTCGATACCCGGTAACGGTTTGGTTCGTCCTCGTTCCCGCCGAACGGTGCGTTCAGGCTGCTCGAGGTGATTTCGTAGAGGGGGTAGCCCACGCCGAGCGGGTCATCCGCGGGAAGGCAGGAGATCTCGCCGAGGTGCCGGTCGCCGCTGATCAGCACGACGCCGCCCGCACCGGTCTCGCGGATGAGGCTGAAGAGGCGCGCCCGCTCGGACGGGAAGTTCTCCCACTTTTCGTGGCCGTGCTCGGACGGTATTGCCTGGATGCTCGTGCCGACGACGCGCAGGTCGGCTGGCTTGCGGAGCTCGGCCTCCAGCCAAGCCCACTGTGCCGCGCCCAGCACTGTCGCGGAGGGATCGCTCCCCGGCCCGTAGGGGCCACGGTTGGCGCGGCGCTCGCCGTCCGGAACCTTCGTCAGAGGATCTCGGAAGTAGCGGGTGTCGAGCAAAATGACCTGCACCAAAGGGGCGCCCTCGCCACCGAAAGTCGTCGTCCGGTAGACCCCCTCTTGGGCGCGCTGCGGGGACTCCGCAGGCTCGCCAAAGAAGTCCCAGAACTCTTGCTGCGCAGCGCGCTTCGCCGGGAACTCGACGCCGGCATCGTTCCTGCCGTAGTCGTGGTCGTCCCACGTCCCGACGACCTCGGCGCTCCGCCGCAGGGCGGCGAATCCCGGGTTCGCCGCCAGCTGGGCATACTTCGCCCGAAGCACGCCCATGTCCTCGGAATCCCCGTAGATAGTGTCGCCCAGCAGCACGAACACGTCCGGGTCCGCCGCCCGGACGGCCTCCCAAACCGGCTGGGGACGTTCCTGCTTAATGCACGAGCCGAAACCGATGGCGCCCGGGGGCGGCGCCCCGAATCCCGCCGGACCCATCCCGCAGCAAACCATCACCGCAGAAATCGAAAGAAATTTCTGTTTGTCGAAATAGAACATCGCAGCAACAACTCTTCGGTCACTGCGCCCCAAAAACTACGCATAAGCAAATCGACAATTTCGCCATGTCCCAGTCCGCTAGCCCTACCCTGAAAACCGAGTCCGCCGTCAAAGAGCGCTACGCCGCCGGCGCGAAAGCACAGGAAGCCGCCCTCTGCTGCCCGGTCGACTACGACCCGCAGTACCTCAAGATCATCCCGGCGGAGGTCATCGAGCGCGACTACGGCTGCGGTGACCCCTCGAAGTACGTCCGCCCGGGGGAGACCGTGCTCGACCTCGGTTCGGGCACCGGCAAGATCTGCTTCATCGCCTCCCAGGTGGTGGGAAAAGACGGCCACGTCATCGGCGTGGATATGACCGACGACATGCTGGAGGTCGCCCGACGCAACGCCCCCGTCGTTGCCGAGAAGATCGGCTACGCCAATGTCGAGTTCAAAAAGGGGCGAATCCAAGACCTCGCACTGGACCTTGAGGCCCTCGACGCCCAGCTCAAAGCGAGCCCAGTCGAGGGGGCGAACGCCTTTGTCGAGGCCGAGGAACTCGTCGACGAACTTCGCGTGAAGCAGCCGCTCATCGCGGATGACAGCATCGATGTCGTCGTTTCGAACTGCGTTCTCAACCTCGTGTCCAACCGCCAACGTCAGCAGCTCTTCTCCGAGATCTACCGCGTCCTCAAACTTGGCGGCCGCGCCGTCATCTCCGACATCGTCTCCGACGAGATCGTGCCCGAGGAAATGCAGAACGACGCCGAGCTCTGGTCCGGCTGCATCTCCGGCGCTTTCAAGGAGGAGGCGTTCCTCCAGGCCTTCGAGGATGCCGGATTCTACGGCGTCGAGATCCTCAAGCTCGACGGGACACCCTGGCAGACGGTCAACGGGATCGAGTTCCGCTCCATGACCGTACAGGCCTACAAGGGTAAGGAGGGCCCCTGCGTCGAACGGAACCAGGCCGTCATTTACAAAGGCCCGTTCAAACGCGTCCTCGATGACGACGGCCACGCCATGGAGCGCGGTCTCCGCTACGCGGTCTGCGACAAGACCTACCAGCTCTACAGCAAGTCCCCCTACCGGGAGAACTTCGAGTTCATCGAGCCTCGCACTCCCATCCCCCTCGACGAGGCAGGGCCGTTCGACTGCTCGACCACCCGACTCCGCCACCCGAAAGAGACGAAAGGCGAGGACTACGACGCCACCACCGAAGCCAGCACCTGCTGCGACGGGGGCGGCAGCGACGGCTCGAGCTGCTGCTGACGGCAGCCGATGGCGCCGCTATTTCAGCGATGCCAAGTAGGCCACGAGGTCACGGATCTCCCTCGGCTTCAGGATCGCCCCCATGGGCGGCATGGTGCTGACGGGTGGGGTCTGAGAAGCGACATCCTCCCTGGCGACCTCGACGATCGCTCCGTCCGGCGCGCCCACGCGGATGACACCACCCTCCTCGCCGACCAGCGTGCCCGCCACCGTACTGCCATCGCGGATGGTGAGCGACGCGTAGCCAAATCCCGGCGCGACGACCGCCCCCGGCACGATCAGCGATGCCAAGATCTGCTCGCGGCTCGCCCGGCTGCCGATCGTCGAAAGATCTGGACCGACCCGGCTCCCCCCGGGGGCGACCTGGTGGCACAGGGTACACTGCGCCGCCAGGTGGTTGGCGAACACGTCGGCACCGCGCGCCGGGTCTCCGCCTTCGAGGGTTTCAGAGAATGCCGCCAGCGGGTCGGCGGAATCTTTGGCCTCCAGGTAGGCGCGCACCGCGGCGGCCACCTCGTCCGATTCCATCGCGGCGGCTGATTCGAGGACGTCGAGCTGGATCTCGGGCGGAACCCGCTTTTCCGCCATGGCGGCCAGGATCGCGATGATCGTCTCCTCGGCCGCGGCGGTGCCGTTCTCCGCCAAGAGGGCGAGCGCCGCCTGTTTCTCCACGACGCTCCCCGACCGCAAGGTCTCGTTGGCCAAGCGCGGGAAGCCCGCCACGTCGCGCGCGGCGCGGAACCGGAGCGCCGCGGCCCGCAGGACGGGCAGCGTGCCCCCCGCCGCCGCCTCGAGGGCACGCTCGATCGCCTTGTCGTCACCAGTGGCCGCGACCCCTTCCAAGGCGCTCACGCGGTCAGAGGGATCCCGCGAGTCATCGGAAACCCACCTGAGCAGATCGTCCACGCTCGCCCCCGCCCCGAGCGCGCGGGCGGCGGCGGAAGCGGCGGAGGCGACCCGGCTATCGGGATCTCTTAACAGAAGCGCCAAGACGGGCCCGGCGGCATCCGCGACCACCGACGGGTGAACGGGCTCGAGCGGGCGGTGGCGCCCCTCGACGGTGTCGAGCACGTCCGGCTGCGGCCACTTGGCCAGCGCCGCCAGCGCCGCCACGCGCACCGGGGTCGCCAGCGCGGCGTCGGCGGCGATCTCCAAGACGCGGCCGACGTTCTCCTTGTCACGCAAGCGGAGGTTCGCGCTGACCACGCGCCGGGCCACCGCCTCATCGCCCATGGCCGGCCCCCGGTAGCTGGCGAGATCGCCCATCGCCCCGGGGATCGACCAGTCGTCATGGATCGCTCTCACCGCCTCGACCACGACCCGCGGATCGGTGTCGCGCAGGAACCCGGCGACCTCGGGGTCTGCCATGCGCCGCAGGGCGACGACGGCACCCGTGCGCACCGCCGCCGACGGGTGGCCGGTCAGCCCGGCAAGTCGGGCGCGATCGGCACAGCCGACCAACCCCGTGACCGCCGCGTGGCGGAGGAAAGGGTCGTCCCCATCGCGCTCTAACATTGCCACCAATTCGTCCGCCGCCCCCGCCCCGCCCAGCCGGCCGAGCGCGATGGCCGAGGAGAAGCGCACCCGGTCGCCGCGATCGCGCAGCCCCGCGATGAGGGGGGCACGCGTTTCGGCGAGGTGCGCGGGCGACTCCCC
>CAZKYJ010000131.1:0-949 GCA_964556355.1 uncultured Verrucomicrobiales bacterium
GGCGAGCAGGAGGAAGGTGAGCACGTGGGTGCCGGCGGCGTTGAGGTGGCCTTTCCCGTAACCAGTGAGGGCGGAGCCGCGGCCGGCCCAGGCGTCGTTGTGCTGGGTCCTGGCCGCGTTGTCGACCCACTTCTGGATGTTTGTCAGGATCTCGGGGTCGCCGGTGCGCAGGTAGCACTCGGCGAGTGGGATGCCACCGTAGCCGATGTACCACGGGTAGGTGTGGGCGTTCGCCGCCCGCGCCCACCGGCGGGCGACCTCGAGGTCACGTTCCTCTCCGGTGGAAAGCAGGAACAGCATGCCGACACCGCCCAGGCCTTCCGTGGATTCCGGCCGGGACAGGTAGTCGGCGACCTGCCGGACGATCCTGTCGGACTTCGCGCAACCCAGTGGCCAAGTGTCGCTGTAGGCACCGAGCACGGGGATTCTCACCGTGACGGGATCGCGCACATCGCGGATGGCAAGTTCGATGGCACCGTCGGCCGCCTCGGCGGCGGCGAGGATCTGGCCGAGCTGGATGCGCGGGTCGATGTCGGCAAGAGCTTGGCCATTGATGGTCTCGATGATCTGCCCGGGATGGAGCGCCCCCGTCGCGGCGGCCGGCGATCCTTCCTCAACGTTTTTGATGCGCATGGTAAAGGCGGGCTGGATCAGCTCGATCCCGATGCCGACCGGTCCGAAGCGGTCGATCGACTGGAGGGATTTACCCTCGTCCGGGCGGGTCGAGAAGAGGCCGTGAGGCTCCTGGTAGAAAGAGTCCCCGTGGGCCGGGGCAGCGATGGCCCAGGCGAGTAGCGGGTAGAGGATGGTGCGGGGGAGCGCGGTCATGGTTCGGTCGCTGGCACCTGATGTTGCGAGGCGCCGGTGCGGGGGCGGAGCCGCAGGATGACCTCGGTGCCAACCGGGGGGAGGTGGGCGCCGTCCACCTGCCAGAGCAGGGCGCCATTTT
>CAZKYJ010000131.1:959-6365 GCA_964556355.1 uncultured Verrucomicrobiales bacterium
GGGGAGGCAGAGGAGTTCGTCACCGAACGTGGCGATGGAAACAACGGTGCCTTCTCGGTCGCCCAGGTAGCTCCGGGAGCCGTCGTCGTTGGGCACGAGGCGGGAGCCTGCGAAGAGGAAAGTGTTGGTGGGGAACTTCGAACCCCCGGCCGGGGAGCCGTCGGCTCCGGGGCTCGTCGCGTCGGTGGGGGTGATGAAATCGCTGACCGGGCGCTCCAGGGTCTGCCCGTCGTCCGATGGAACGACCAGCGAGACGTCGACTTCCCCTCCTGCGGGAGGGACGTCGACCCAATGGCCGTCCTCGCCTCCCACGCGTCGGCGGATTGCCGGATGGCCGGCTTTGGTGCCGAGGAGCAGGAGGGCGGTGTGGATGTGCACGGCCTTGGCCTCGACGGCGACGATGGACTCGTGCTCCTTGGTCCCCCTGGTGCAGGCAACGAGTTCGAGGCTGCCCCCGTCGAGGCAGACCGCGGCCGCAACATCGACCGAACGCAGTTCGAGGTTGATGGCGATGCCCGGTAGCCGGAGGCGCTCAACCGCCTTTTCGAGACCGGCTGCCGGCGCCGTGCCCGCCCCTCCGTCAGGGTTCGGGCCGGCGGCGCCTGCGAGGGGAAACAGGCAGGCGAGCAAGGGGGCGAGCGAGCGCGAGGCGATCACTTCGCGCCCTCGAGCAGATCAACCATGGCCCGGCCCATGGCTTCGCCGACGTTCATATAGGTCTCGGCGTCGCCGCTGTAATGGCCACCGGAGCTGCCGCCCTTCGAGAGCGGATGGGTGTAGACGGCGGCTACGTTGCCTTTGAACTCCGGGTACTTGCCGGAACCGCCGTCGACCGCCAGCATCGCTTCGAGAATCTTGCCGCCGCCGTCGCTGGCACCCTTTTCGGTCTGGCCGAGGGAAGCGCAGACGAACTTGGCACCCGGGGCGTCAAATTCGGTACGGAGCTGTTTGATGAGCTGCACAAGGTTTTGCTCATAGCGGGATGAGAGGGCTTCGCTGCGGCTGTCGCGGTCGCCCTGCCACCAGAAGAAACCAGCCACCTCGTAGCCCTTGGCGTCCGGGTAGTACTTCTCGAGCTCGGCGAGCACCTGCTTGGCGCGGGCGACGTCGCCGTCGTACTGCATGCCGGCATACCAGCCGATCGGCTTCGGCTCGGTGCCCTTCTCCCAGCGCTCGGGCGAGTCTTGGTAGCCCGGGTGGATCCAGGTTTTGCCTTTCGAGTCCGTGAACTCGTAGCTCTCGCTTCCGGGGGGCAGCAGGTCCCAGCCGAGGGCGCGGTTGCCGATGCAGCTCTTCAGCACCATCACCGGCGCGTCGATCGCGTGGCCGAGGTGGTGGCCGATGCCGATCTCCGGGCCGATCTTGCCGCCCCCGATAGTCATCCACTCGTTGTTGAACAGCTTCATGGCGCCGTCGCCGCTGCCCATGACACGCACGTTGCGGACGTCCGGGCGCTCGGTCCAACCACCGGCATCGTCGACGAGATAGGGATAGAGTTGCTTCTCCTTCACTGCGTGCTCGAGCGAACCTTCACCGCCGGTGATCTTGCCGAACCCGAGCATGTTGGACTGCCCCATGAGGAGGAAGACCTGGACGGGCTTCATCATGTCAGCGGGCGATCCGTCGGGGTCCGGGAGGGGGGCGGCCGGGGCGACCAGGGGGAGGGCAAGAGAGGCTAGGACGAGTGGTAGGGTGGGTTTCATCGGGGGTTGTTTCCTATTTCTGGTGGCGTTTCATCGTTTGAAGCGATCGGGCGGGGGCGCGCCGGGGGCGAAGTAAGGGCGCCGCTGGGATACTGAATCGCAACCGGGAGACACCACTTTCAATGAGCAGAACGCGAGTGAGCCCGTGTTTCTTTGCGTCAATCGGGGGTGTCGGAAAGAATCTCGGCGCGCGATGGTCGGACGGCGGCGGCGTTCTTGTCGTTTTGGGTGGGGAGATTCGGGGGAATATCGTCGCAGCCTCCGAGCGCATTTTCGGCGCCGGCCCCACCCGATTGCCGGGCTATTTGCGGGCGGAGGCGGGATTGGAGGCGGTGTCTCGGTCATCGCAGACGACGTGGATGCATCGGTTGGGGGAGGCCGCAGATGTCTAGGACGCTAGGACGGATTTAGAGTCCCATGGACGGGGCGTGGGGAAAATCGCCCGAGAGATCGCTGGTGCAGACTTCGGAAATGATCGCTTTGGAATGGGGGGGAATGGGGGGTGGCCGGTTGATTTGCCGGTCACTGAAGTTCATGACCGGGGGTTGCAAGGACATCCTTTCAAGCAGCACAATGGGGAGGCGCCATCGAATAGAAAGCCTTGCGGGTATTATCTCATTTGCAGGATGCCGGGTGAGGCATCGACGCGGTCAATCTTGCCGACAACCGGTGCAGGGAGACATGTCCGAGATAGCGATGGCCATGGGCCTCGGGCGCGGCGGCGACCCGCTTCGCAGACGGTATCAGACGGTGCCTTCTGGTGGTGGTAGTGTTAGTCGTTGCCAGGGCGGCGTCGACATCCCGCACCGCGGGGACGGGAGGATCTTCGAGATACGGACATCCATGATTGGGCGGGTCGTTGCCGCGCCATCGCCAAGCCGATGGGGCATGGCTCCAACGCTTCAGCCGCTGCCCGGCCAAGCCCGATGAATAGGATGTGAAGTGAGTGCCCGCGCCGGACCCCACCCGATCGATCGGGAGCGCCGATCACGAACCCGCGGGATCGGCCAGGGCTTCGGCTGGAGGTATCGAAAGAGAAGCGATCCGGTGCGCTGGCGGGGTGCGCTTGCCTTCGCTCCTCCACGTCTCGGCGCGGGCTTGTCTTGGAAATGCAGGCGATCGGGGTGCCACCGGCGGATGCGACCGTCGTAGCGGACGGGTATGAATCGAGAGTTCGCTAAAGTTCTCATCACTGGTGCCAGCTCCGGGATCGGTGCAGCTTGCGCCCGCCGGTTGGCGGACGGAGGAGGCTACCAGCTCGCACTGACCGGCCGGTCCCAGGAAAAGCTGGGCGTGGTCGCCGAGAGGTCGGGGGCGGTGTTTTCCCGAGCGGTCGACCTCTTGCCGCCGGGCAACGCGGGCGCGACCGTCCGGGCGGCGGCGGAGGCGCTGGGAGGGCTGGACGCGGTGATCCACTGCGCGGGGGTCGGCCTGATCAAACCGATCGCAGAGACGACCGACGCCGAGTTCTGCAAAGTCACGAATACGAATATGCGGGTCACGTTTCTGGTCGCCCAGGAGGCCTGCGAGATCATGGCGCCGAATAAACGCGGGCGGTTCCTGACGCTTCCCGGTATCCTCGGGAAGGCCCCGATGAAAGGGGCGTCGGCCTACGTCGCGTCAAAGTATGCGGTGACAGGGCTGATGAAAACCTTCGCGCTGGAGTATGCGCGGCAAAATATTGGGATCTCGCTCTTCTACTTCGGTGGGGTGGACTCCCCATTCTGGGATGGGATGGCCATGAACCCGCAGCGGGACCGGATGATCCCGGTGGAGGGGGCGGCCGCGCACATCGCCGGCGCATTGGAGTCGCCCGGCCACCTCGTGCTCAACGAGATCACGCTCCAGCCGGCGGGGCACCAGCTGTGAGGCAGGAACGTTGCGCGAACGGGTTGACTTTTTGTCGGTGATGAAGGCTAGTGCGGGCTGTATGTACCGAAGGCCATTCGCTATCACGGTTGTCGCATCGGGGCTGGGATTCCTCCTCGCTGCATCAGCGTCCGTCGCCAAAGACGAGCAGTTCAACCCCGCCACTTTCGAATGGAAGCCCGAGCTCGCTCCGGAGGGGCCGATGGCTATCGTCGTCAGCCTGTCGGATCAGATGTGCTACGTCTACCGGAACGGGGTACGCATCGGCCGCGCCCAGACCAGCACCGGCAAGCCGGGGCACGAGACGCCGACCGGGGTTTTCCACATCTTGAACAAGGACAAGGATCACCGCTCCAAGACCTACAACAACGCGGCGATGCCCTACTCCGAGCGCCTGACCTGGGACGGTGTGGCACTGCACGCCGGGGGGCTGCCCGGCTATCCTTCATCCCACGGGTGTATCCATCTCCCCTACAAGTTCTCCGAGTTGCTTTTCGGCGCGACCCACGTGGGGGTGCCGGTGGTCATTACCAACGAACGTACGCGAGCCTACGTGTCTACGGGACACCCGGCCTCGATGGGGATGGACGGGGCGCAGCATTTCGGCGCCGTCCCAGAGTTCTCGTGGAACCCGGGAGCCTCGCCGGAAGGCCCCGTCTCCATCGTGGTCAGCGAAGCCGACAAGAAGGCCTACGTCATGCGCGATGGGGTAGAGATCGGCCACGCGCCGGTAGCGGTGACCGCACGCGGGCGTTCCCTCGCGGGCACCCACGCCTACAGCCTCCTGCCCGGTGGGAGAGACGCCTGGATGCGGCTGGGCGGAGCGGAGAAATCCCACGCGGTCAAAATGGCCGACTACTTCCATTTTCACCCGACCTTCGCCGCCAAAATCTCGCCCTTGCTCAAGCCTGGCATCGTCTTGGTGGCCACGGCGGAACCGGTGACTTTGCACTCCCGGTCCGAGGGGGGGTTCACCGTCTTGGCGGCGGGAAGCATCGCCGAACAGGCGGCCGGCCCCAAGAAGGAGTAGCGTCTGAGGGCGGGTTCTGGTCGAATAAAGATCTGAACCCTGTCGTCCCAGTCGCCATGCCTTCTACTCCCCACGTCATTTCACGAATCGTTTCCTGTTCCGCGCTCGGTGCGGCCTGCCTTTCGCTCCCCGCGTGTTACGTTGACGACGGCTATTATGCCGGCGGCGGATATGCCCCGGCGCCCGGGTCCGTCTACCGGCGCCCGGCACCGATCTACCGTCCGGTGCCCGCGCCGGTCTTCGGCGGCGGCTACGGTGGCTCGTACGGGGGGCATCGCGGGCACGACCACTACGACGACCGCTACGGCCATGGCTCGCGTGGCAGCCACACCAGCCACACCACCGATGCCCATGCCCGGCAGGTAGGTGCCGACGACTACGCCCGCGGCAAGAGCAAAAGCTACTCCCGGCACGACAACCTCTACGACTCGCACAACCAAGACGACTTCAAGGACGCGTACTATTCGGGTTACGAGGCCGCACGGGCACGGGACCGCCGCCGCTAGCGGGAGGAAGGGGTGGGTTTCCCCGGGGCGGGGCGCAGGCTGCTTCGCAACGCTTTCGAATCCGCGGGGAAGGCGCGTGGCGAATCGATCGCGACGCGCTTGCTGTCGGCGGGGAACTCGCGAGTTTGTCAGGCACCGCACCCCCAGAATTCATCGACCATGCCCAAATCCCACCTCATCATCCTCGCGCTCGCCCTCGTGGCGGGTCGTTCGTTCGCCGCCGAAAAACCCAACGTCATCGTCATCATGGCCGACGACCTCGGCTACGGCGACCTCTCCTGCCACGGGGCGACCGCCT
>CAZKYJ010000131.1:6375-9222 GCA_964556355.1 uncultured Verrucomicrobiales bacterium
GACGCCGAACATCGACCGGCTCGCCGCCGGGGGGCAACGCTTCACCTCTGGCTACTGCTCCGCCTCCACCTGCACCCCGAGTCGCTACTCGCTGCTCACGGGGACCTACGCCTTCCGCGAGAAAGGCACCGGTATCGCGCCCCCCAACGGGCCGTTCATCATCGACCCGGACACCACCACCTTGCCCGACCTCATGAAGTCGGCCGGCTACGCCACCGCCGTCGTCGGCAAGTGGCATCTCGGGCTGGGGGAGAAAGGCGTCGGCCCGGAGTGGAACGGCGAGCTGAAGCCTGGGCCGCTGGAGATCGGCTTCGACTCGGCCTTCCTCCTCCCCACCACCAACGACCGCGTCCCCCAGGTTTACGTCGAGGATCACCGGGTGCTCAACCTCGATCCCGCCGACCCGCTCTGGGTCGGGAACAAGAAGCCGTCGCCCGACCACCCGACCGGCCAGTCCCACCGCGACACCCTCAAGATGGATTGGTCCCACGGGCACAACGGTACCATCCACAACGGCATCAGCCGGATCGGATTCTACACTGGCGGCGAGGCCGCCCGGTTCCGCGACGAAGATCTCGCCGACAAGTGGGTCGAGCAGGCCAACGCCTTCATCGAGGCGAAGAAAGGCGCGCCGTTTTTCCTCTTCTTCGCCTCCCACGACCTGCACGTCCCGCGCATCCCCCACGAGAGATTCCAGGGCGCCACGCCGCTCGGCTTCCGCGCCGACTCCATCGTCCAGCTCGACTGGTGCGTCGGCGAGCTCGTGAAAAAGGTCGATTCCCTCGGCCTCAGCGAGAACACCCTCTTCGTCTTCTGCTCCGACAATGGTCCCGTCATGGACGACGGCTACAAGGACGAGGCCCTCGAAAAACTGGGCACCCATGATGCGAACGGACCGTTTCGGGGCGGGAAGTACAGTGTCTACGAGGGAGGGACGCGCACCCCGTTCATCACCGCATGGAAAGGCCGCATCCCCGCGGGCGAGTCCGATGCCGTCGTCTGCACGATCGACCTCGCCGCCAGCCTCGCCGCCCTCACCGGAACCGCTCTCCCCGCCGGTTCGTGCCGCGACAGCTTCGACGTCAGCGCCGCGCTCCTCGGCTCCGAGGGTGCTGCCGGGCGTGACGCCCTCGTTCAGCAGGATAACGGGGGCAGCGGGGACTACGGCTACCGCGAAGGTCGCTGGAAGCTCCAGCGCCACGATTCGGAAAAGGAGTACAACCTCAAGGTGGCGTCGCCGCTCTCGGGTAGCAAAGTCCCCCGCTTCCAGCTCTTTGACCTCGAGGCCGACCCCGGGGAAACCACGGACATCACCGCCGACAACCCGCAGCAGGCCGATGGCATGAAACAGCGTCTCGAAGCGCTCATCGACGCCGGCCACAGCCGCCCGGGGTTCGAGTAGCCGCGAGATTTATCGGCCGTCACCCTCCGGCGGCACTCTGCCTGCCCGCCGGTCGGAGATGTCTCGCCGATCCCCAGCAAGACCGGTCCGCCGCCGCCCCCCGGGCTTTCCACCAGCCGGGCAGGCCGGGGTTCCACCGTTTCCAGCCAAGGCCGTGATAGGCCGGTCGCTTCGTTTCGCGCCAGATCAAGACGGTGCTCAGCGCCAGGGAGACGAGCGCCGTCGCGAGCCATCCCGGAACATCCGCCGCGATGGTGGATCCGGCGAGAGCGACAAAGACCGCCGCCCAGATCGCTTCGGGAATCCTCGAAATCCGAAATACGTTGCAGAAGAGGAAGAAGTGGAGGACCACGAATGCGACGGTCATTCCTAGCCACCAGATCTGCAGGCCGATGACGACCGAGCCGGAGAGCCCGATCCCGAGGATCACGCAATCGAATCCCGACAGGCGGAATCCCGGATTGAACGTGGATGGGCTCATGGAATTACGGTGGCACCCGAGATTCGCACGGTGGCGGTCTGCCGGCGCAGGATCCGCCAAGGTAGGGGGAACCCGGGTTCGCGTCGAGCGCGGAAGGCCAAGCAGAGAACCGGAGAGCAGCCGTGCCGCGCGGCGCAACGGGTGGGAGCGAAGTCGACCCTACTCATGGAGCATCCGGACGCGGACGAACTCGCCGTTGGCGCGGACGGGCAGGGTGACGGTGTAGTCGGTGCCGTCGCCGGTCATGGGCCCCATGGTGATCGGCGTGCCGAAGCCGAGCGACTGGGAGCACTCGATCTCGTAGATGGCACCGTCGGTCGTCGGCCAGGTCACTTCGAAGAGGCGGAGGCCGGATGCGGGGTCGCTGCCAGCGGGGGTAAACCCGGTGATGGCGAACGGGCTGACCGGCCCGCTGAAGCCTGATTCGACCGAGCCGATGTCGATGCCGCTGCCGACGACGCGGGAGTTGCCGCGCTGGTCGAGCACGCTGCGCCGGGCGTCGAGGATGCCCGCGTCGATGGCCGGGCTGCCGGACGAGGTGGCGCGGCTCTGCGAGCCGACGAAGGTCTGGAGGGGGCCGAGCATGGGGTCGAGGATGCCAACCCGATCCAGGGGTTGGGTGAAGGCGCCGATCCCGCTGCCGGTGCCGACGAGATTGCCCCCGGCACTGAGGAAGCCGGAGTCCGGGAACGGCCCGCGGAGAACATCGAGATCGCTCTGGATGACCCCGGTGCTGCCGGCGTGGTTGTTGTCGGCGACGATGGTATCGACGAGCATGGTCTGGGCGTAGGTGGCACGGGTGGTGGCGGACACGTTCTGCCCGGTCTCCGAGCCGATGCCGGGGCCGAGGCCGTTGGCGGAAGAATTTCGGGTGACGGTGCAGAAGGCGAAGACGGCGGTGCCGCTATCGTTGAAGATTCCGCCACCGGCGCGAAGTGCGGTGTTGAGGTCGAAGGTCGAGTTC
>CAZKYJ010000132.1:0-7911 GCA_964556355.1 uncultured Verrucomicrobiales bacterium
TCGTCCTTTTCTTCGCCGTACGTACCGTTGAAAGTGTCGCAAACCGAGGGAGAATGGGAAGTCGAGGGCAGCGCCGGCTACAAAGAGCCGATCACGGCCTTCCGGGTGGCACGGCTGGAGTACCCGAAAGAGCGTGCGCCGGGCGACGAGCCAGCCATCCGGATCAGGGGGCCGGGACGGACGCTCGACTAGCCGTTTTGACGCGCGCTCGCTCCCCGCTAACCTCATCCCCATGTCCCTCCGTGCCGCCCTACAGTCAGGAATGGCCGTGGCCGGAATCGGAGCCGTCCTCGCCCAGTCACCCACCGATCCTGAATCGACCGCGCGGGGTGTGCTCGCGGCCCGCGCCGCAGCCGATCCCGTCCTGCGTAGCCGACATGTTAGTGCAAGTAGCGGCACCACCCACCTCGTCTACCAGCAATCGGCAGCCGGAGTCCCGATCAAGAACGGGACCGTCCTCATCAACATCGCGCGCGACGGATCGGTGATCAACGTCCACGGCCAAACTGGTGCCTCCGCCCCCGCCGGGAGATCGGCTGGCGTGCCGATGCCCCACGGCGCCGCCATGGGGCGGGCCGCGGCCTTGCTCGGGCCGATTGATGGAGAGCCAGTCCCGCCGCGACAGGAGTGGTTCCGCCTCCCCTCGGGCACCCTCGTCCTCTCGTGGGTGCTCACCGTCCGCCGCGCGGCGGATCGCATGGTCTACGAGATGGTGCTCGATGCGGCGAGCGGGGAAGAACTCGCCCGCGCGCCCATGACCCATGGCATCGGCACCTATCTCGTCGCACCACTCCCCGCCACCGATCCGGACGACGAGCCGCGCCGCCTCGTCGCCGAAGCGGCCGATCCCCTCGCCTCGCCCTTCGGCTGGCACGACACGAACGGCGCGCCCGGCGCCGACTTCACCGATACGCGGGGAAACAACGTTTTCGTGCAGGATGACGACGACGTGGACAACCTCTTCGGCGACCGCCCGTCCGGCGGTGCTTCCCTCGTCTTCGACTTTGCGCCGGCAGCGGCGTTCGGGAGCGTGGCGGAACGGGATTCTGGTCTCGTCAGTCTTTTTTACACCGTCAACATCTGCCACGACCTCTTCTACCGCTACGGATTCACCGAGGCTGCGGGCAATTTCCAGGAGAACAACTACGGCCGGGGGGGCGCGGGGGGCGACGCCGTCCGGGCGGATACCGAAGACCCGGGTGCCGTGGGCAACGCGCTCTTCTTTACGCCCAACGACGGAATCGCCGGGCGCATGGAACTCGGCACGCTCATTCGCCCGTCGACCCTGACCGTCGTGGCGCCGGCTTCCCTCACGGGCGTCGTCGGCTCGGCGGCGGGCAATTTCGGTGGGCGCACCGGCCCCGCCGGCCTCTCCGGGAGACTCGTCGCGGCGATCGATCCGGCCGACGCTGCGGGGCCGAGCACGACCGACTGCTGCACGGCACCGACCAACGCTGCCGAGCTCGTCGGAAACATCGCGTTGATCGACCGGGGCGATTGCAATTTCGACGACAAGGTGCGCAACGCGCAGGAGGCGGGCGCCATCGGCGTGATCATCGCCAACAACGCTGGCGACGTGCTCGTCACCATGAACGGAGACGATCAGGCCGTGACCATACCGGCCATCTTTGTCGGGCAATCCGATGGCGGTGCCCTCCGGGCGGCTCTCGGAGAGCCTGTCGACGTGACCCTCGAGGTCCCACCCGACCTGAATTACGCCGACGATGCCACCATCGTCGTCCACGAGTTCGGCCACGGCGTGACCAACCGTCTCACCGGTGGGCGGTTCGACGGTACCTGCCTCACCGGCCTGGTCAGCGCTGGCCTCGGGGAGGGGTGGAGCGACTATTTCGCTCTGGCCTTGACGCAGGATCCCGCCGACACCCGCGCGACTCCGCGCCGCATCGGTAGCTACGCCTTCCCGCCATCCGGCCTTCGCACCGCGCCCTACAGTGCCTTGCGGAGTGTCAATTCCCTCACGTATGCCGCAGTCGCCCAGCGCGGCGAGGTCCACCAGGTCGGGGAGATCTGGTGTGCGGCGCTGTGGGACCTCCACTGGGATCTGGTCCGCCACTACGGTTCTTCAGAGGATCTCTATGCGCCATTCGCGACCGGGGGGGAGAACCTCGCCCTCCAGCTCGTCGTCGACGCGCTCCAGCTCCAACCCTGTAGCCCCGGTTTCCTCGATGCGCGCGATGCCATCCTCACCGCCGACGCCCAGCTCACGGCCGGGGCCAACCAGTTCCTCATCTGGAACGCGTTCGCGCGGCGTGGCATCGGGCAGTCCGCCACCCAGGGGGCCGGTCCCACGGACAATGCCGTCACCGAGGCATTCGACTTACCCCCGGCGCTCGATCTCGCTGACGACGACGACGACGGTGCCCCGAACCTCATCGAGGCCGCACTCGGCTCCGATGCGCTCAGCCCCGGCAGCGTGCCCAAGGTCACAGTGGTGATGGTCGCGGTCGGGCCGGACATGTTCCCAGGCCTCCGCTTCCGGCGCGAGGTCGGTGGAGTGGGCTTCGTCTACTCCCTCGAGACGGGTGATGCATTGGATGGCTTCACGCCCATCGCGACCGTCCTCGAGGCTACCGCTCCCGCCGAGCCCGGGTTCGAAACCGTGACCTTGCGCAGCTCCGCCCCGGTCGTGCCGGGAGTGTCCCGCCGGTTTTTGCGGCTGCGCGTGACGCGCGCCGGACCGTAGCGCGGAGGCCCCCGGGCGCGGCGCCGCGCGGCGCGCGAGAGTCCCCCCCCTCAATGGGCGGGCACGGGACGAGTCGGAGGGATCGGCCGGGCGAAAGTTCCACTGGCTGGAAGGAGGTTCGCCACTAGATTTTCCACACGATGTTGGGAATCCGTTTCATCAAGGTCGAGCCGACCGATTACGTGCTGGCCTACAAAGGCGGGCAGATCGTCCGGGAGGGGGCAGGGCTGGCATTTTTCTACTACGCGCCGACGACTTCCCTGGTGCTCATCCCGGTGGGGAGCGTCGATGCCCCGTTCATCTTCGAGGAGGTGACGGCAGACTACCAGCAGGTGACGATCCAGGGCCAGTTGACCTACCGGATCACCGAGCCGAAGAAGCTGGCACATCTCATGAACTTCACCCTCGCGACGGCGGGGAGAGGCTACGCTTCAGAAGATCCTCAAAAGCTCCCCCGGAGGCTCATCAACCAGGCGCAGGTCATGACGCGGGCGTCGTTGAAATCGCTGACGCTGCGGGAGGCGCTCGGGCAATCGGCCACCTTGGAGGCGGCGATGCGCGATGGGATGCGCGGCGCGGACGAGATCGGGGCACTAGGGGTGGAAGTGTTAGGGCTTTCGATCTTGGCCATCAAACCGACGCCGGAGACCGCGCGGGCGCTGGAGGCCGACGCGAGAGAGAAGATTCTCGGGATGGCGGACGAGGCGGTCTACGCACGGCGGAACATGGCGGTCGAGCAGGAGCGGGCGATCAAAGAGAACGAACTCAACACCGAGATCGCGGTGGAGAACAAGAAGCGCCAGATCAAGGAGACCCAGCTGGAAGCGGAGAAAGCCGTGCAGCAGAAGCGGCGCGAGATCCGCGAGTTGGAGATGGCCGCCGAGATCGCGCTGGAGGCCAAGAACCAGGAGCTGGTCGAGCTGGCGGGGACGAACGCGCGCGCCAGGGCGGACGCCGAGGCCTACGGGCTCTCGGCGATGATGAAATCCTTCGGTGAGAGCGACCCGAAGACCCTGGAGGCGCTGGCCAGCGTGGGCATGGATTCCGGGCAGCTCGTGGCGCGGGCCTTCAAGGCGCTGGCCGAGCGGTCGAACAAGATCGGTCAGCTCAATGTTTCGCCCGACCTTTTGCGCGAGTTGCTAGACAAGCAGGAGAAAGACTGAGATGGCGCGCACGACCGAGGACAAGATCGTTCTCGTGATACGGCGGACACGCCTGGATGATCTGGTCGCCCGCTTCAATACGGCGGATCAGGCGCGGTTGTACGTCGAGCATCTCGGGGCGGACTTCTCCGACTACCAGCGGGAGGACAGCGCCTACAAATCCAGCGTCCGCACCGCCGAAGAGGCGCTCTCCCGGCACGGGATCCTCCAGGTCATCGACCGCGCGTTCGTGCCGAACTTCGTTTTCGGACCGAAGGATACCGTGGTCGCACTCGGGCAGGACGGGCTGGTCGCGAACGTGCTGAAGTATCTCGACGGGCAGCACCTCGTCGGCGTGAACCCCGAGCCGAGCCGCTGGGAAGGGGTGCTTCTGCCTTTCGGGGCGGAGGATTTGGACGGGGTCATGCCGGAGGTTCTGGCGCGCCGTCGCCCGGTGCGAAACGTGACGATGGCGCAGGTCACGCTCAATACCGGGGAGACGCTGCGGGCGGTGAACGATCTTTTCATCGGGCCGCGCAGTCACACTTCGGCGCGCTACACGATCCAATCGGGCACGCGCGAAGAGCAGCAGTCCTCCAGCGGCGTGATCGTTTCGACCGGGCTCGGATCGACCGGCTGGCTCCGGAGCGTCGTCGCCGGGGCCACGGGGATCGCATCGGCGATCTCGGGGGGCGGGTTCCCAGGCGAAGAGTCGGGCGCATTTCGCTGGGACGCCGGGCACCTCGTCTTCTCGGTTCGGGAACCGTGGCCGAGCAAGAACTCGGCGGCGGAGATCACCTTCGGCAAGGTGACGGCGCGCCGGCCGCTGCGGCTGGTCTCGGCCATGGCGGAAAACGGGGTGATATTCAGCGACGGAATCGAGGCGGATTTTCTGAGCTTCAACGCCGGGACCGAGGCGATGGTTGGCGTGGCGGACCGGGTGGGGCTCCTGGTGGGGTGACGCGGCCCGTGGACTTGCCGGGCCGCGCGCCGCAGTGGGGTCGGGACCGGTGCCACGTACCTCGAAACCTCACGACTGGCAGGTCGGGCAGTAGCAGGTAGTGCGGCCGCCGATGGGTTCGCGGGCGAGGGGCGCGTCGCACCCGGGGCAACGGCCGCCGTCGCTCCAGCGGTGGTTGAAAAGCCAGGTGTCGGGGGGGCGGGACCAGTCGCGACCGATGGTGCGGAGGGCGTTGCGGGTGAGTTGGCGGGTGGCACGCCAGAGGGAGGCGGTGGCCTCGGTCGAGAGTTCGCCGCCCCGGGTGCGGGGATCGGTCTTGGTGAGCCAGAGGATCTCGTCGGCCATCCAGTTGCCGATACCGGGGAAGACGGCCTGATCGAGGAGAAGGGCTTTGATTGGCGAACCCCGGCGGCGGGCGAAAAAGTGGGAGAGCCGGTCTTTGGTAAAGTGCTCGGAGAGGATCTCCGGTGGGAGCTGGCGCCACCAACGGGGTGGGCTCGCGCCGCGATGGAAGCGGAGGCGCCCGAAGAGCCGGGGGTCGGAGAAGACGAGCTGGCGGCCTTTTTGCTCGAGCACCAGGTGGTGGTGCTTCGGGTTCTCGTGGGCGGGGGATCCCGGGCGGTAGAGGCGGACGTCGCCGGTGGACGTGCCGCTGTCGTGCCGCGCCATGAGATGCCCGGTCATGCCTAGGTGGCCACCGAGCCAGGCACCACCGGAAAACTCGAAAAGCAGGTTCTTCCCGTGGGTGTGGGCGGCGCGGTAGGTCGCCCCGGTGAGCCCGGCGACCAGGGCGGCCGTGTCTTCGCCGCGGAAGAGCCGTTTCTCGGGATGGATGCGGATCCCGGTGACGCGTCGGCCCAGGCCGGGCGCCCATTGTTTCGCGTAGTAGGCGACCTCGGCGAGCTCAGGCATGGCTTGTAGCGCGTCCGCTCGGTGCCGTTTCGGATCGCCCGGGGCGGGTTGTTGGTTCGAGGAACGTCGGGGGGGCGGCGCCCTGGGGACGGTCGCAGCCCGAGCACCACCGGCCGGCACCGCCCAAATCGTGGATGTTCATTCTGCCGGGGTGGCGGCCTGGCGGTAGGCGTCGAGCCGCGCGCGCATCTCGTCGGTGAGCGCCTCCGGTCCGAGGGCTTCGATGCGCTCGAGGGTGGCGACGGCCTCGCCGACCCGGTCGAGCTTGAACTGTGCTTGGGCGATGTGGTCGAGGATCTCCGGTTCGGGATCCCCGAACATGGAGGCCGCCCGCTCAAGCGTTACCAGCGCCTCTTCGTAGTTGCCCTTGAGAAAGTGGTACCAGCCGAGGGAATCGACGTAGGCGGCACGCTCGGGCTCGAGCTGGACGGCGAACTTGATGAGTTCTCCCGCCTCGTCGATGTTGATCCCGTCCTCGAGCCACATGTAGCCGAGGTCGTTGTACGGCCCGGCCGCGAGTTGCGGCGTGTCTTCGGGGACGAGGTCGATCGCGCGGCGATAGAGGTCGGCGGCGCGCTCGTTTGCCTCGATCCGCGCGGCGGCGCTGGCATAAAGGTAGTAGAACTCGGTATTGAGGATCTCTTTCGAAGCCTCGTGGGAAATCAGGTTCTCGGCGACTTTCTCCGCCTGGGCGTAGGCTTCGAGCGCCTCCTCGTGGCGGTCGGCCATCCCGTAGCGGTAGGCGAGATTGATGAAAAGCCGGGGGTCGTCCGGGTGCATTGCCGTCGCGCGCGTCATGGCATCGACCGCCTCGTCGTAGCGCTGCTGGATGTGGAGGAGCTTGGCGAGGGTGAAGAACTGGTCGCTGCTGTTCTTGCCAAGCTTGATCGCTTCGGTGAGCTGGACAGTGGCCTCGGGGTACTTCTCCTCGTCGATGTAGTAGGAGGCGAGAATCTCCCGGAGGCGACCGTCGTAGGGGTTGATGGAGACGATGTCCTCGAAGGCGGCGAAGGCCTCATCGTGCCGCTTGGCGAGGCGCAGCACGCGAGCGACCTTTTCCCGCGCGCCGAGGTCGTCGGGATGCAATTCGACCAGCTTCCGGTAGAGCGGCACGGCGCGGTCGTACTGCCGGGTGGCCGCGAAGTAGTCGGCGACGGCCTCGGTCGAAGGCGTGGTGCCCACGGCGCGCTCGTAGATCGCGTTCACGCGGTCGAGGTTCTGCGCCCGGTCGTCCTCGGTGCGGATCGGCCAGACCTGCTGGGCGAGCTTCCCGATCTCCAGCCAGAAGCTGGGCGGGACGCCGGTGCGGGTGAGCGCTTCCTCGAGGACGGCGGAAGCGTCGTCCCGGGCGGCTTCGTAGAGGGCGAGGGCGGTGAGCTGGGCGTAGGTCGCGGGGTCGTCCGGAAACCGGTCGATGGCCTGGCGGGCGTAGTCTTTGGCGCGCTGCACCAGGGCGGGGTCGTCCTGGTTGAAGATGGCGCAGTGGGCGGAGAGATTGATGTAGGGCTCGGCGACGTCCGGGTTGTCGGCCAGCGATTTCTCCAGGACGGCGAGAGCCTCGTCATACCTGGCCAAGGTGGCGAGGATCTTGGCGGTCTCCGCGGCCAGGTCGAAGTTCCGGGTGTCGATGGCGAGCACCTCGCGGAACGTGGCGACCGCGTCTTCGGTCTTCCCGGCTTTCCGCTCGCCAAGGCCCCGGTAGTAGAGCGCGAGGGCGCGGCTTTTCTCCTCGCCTTCCGCGCCCAGCGCGAGGCGCCCGTCGGGCCGGCCCCCGAGGCTACCAATGTCCGCGCGCTGATCCGCACCGTCCGCCGGGCCGAGGAGCAGCGAGGCTGCGGCCAGGGCGGTGGCGAACGGACGGGCGGTGGCGAACCTGTCGCGACGGGTCCGGGCGGTGGAAGGCAAGCGGACCCGGTGTGCGACGATCATCCGAAAAAGTACGACTTAGCTCTTGTAGCGCAAACGCTTCTTGTGGCGGTTCTGCTTGGACCGCTTGCTGCGCTTGTGCTTGTTGATTTTGGTCTTACGACGCTTTTTGAGGGATCCCATTGGACTCTGTGGTTGGTGGTGGTGGTGTGGTCGGAGCCAGCCGACGCGAAAGCGTCAATGAACCAGTTTGTTAAGGGGGTACTCGACGATCCCCTCGGCTCCGAACTCCTTCAGTTGAGGGATGATTTCTCGGACGACTGACT
>CAZKYJ010000132.1:7921-8170 GCA_964556355.1 uncultured Verrucomicrobiales bacterium
ATCACGGTTTCCACGGCCACCCAGCCAGGCTGGGAGAGCGGGGAAACGGTCGGAAGGCGGAGCGAAGGTAGGGAGTCAAGCAGCTTTTGCAAATCCTTTTCGTCGATGTTCATCTTGAGCCCGACCTTGTCCCGGGCCTCCAGAGCACCCTGGAGGAGGAGCTGGAGGGTGGCCATTTTCGAACGCTTCCACGGGTCGGCCGCCGCGGCGGGGTTGGCCACGAACTGCGGGTAAGACGTCATGATGGTA
>CAZKYJ010000132.1:8180-9182 GCA_964556355.1 uncultured Verrucomicrobiales bacterium
CGATCACGATCCCCAGCGCCGTCAGGACCGAGCGCAGCTTGTTGGCGCGCAGCGACGAACCGGTCTCCGTGATATCGACGATGGCATCGACGAGCTCGGGCACCTTGACCTCGGTGGCACCCCAGCTGAATTCCAGCTTCGCGGTGACCCCGCGGTCGGCGAGGAACTTCTCGGTGATGCCGATGGCCTCCGTGGCGATGCGCTTCCCTTGGAGGTCCTCGATCTTTCGGATGGGCGAGTCGTTGGGCACGACGACGACCCAGCGGGTGGGCGCGGAAGAGGCCCGCGAGTAGGCGAGGTCGCAGAGGACGTCGACGGTCGCGCCGTTTTCGGCGATCCAGTCCCGCCCGGTGATGCCGCAGTCGAGGAAGCCGCCATCGACGTAGCGGCCGATCTCCTGCGCGCGGAGGAGGCGGATCTCGAGATCCGGGTCATCGACGGTCGGACGGTAGGAGCGGGAGGAGACGTAGATCGAGTAGCCGGCCTTTTTAAAGAGGTCGATGGTCGGCTCTTGGAGCGAGCCTTTGGGGAGGCCGATGGTGAGCTTTGGGGAATCCGGAATGTCTGACATGGCGATGGCGGGCTGCGGGGGTGGGGGGTGGGGGTTATACGCGATAATGCCGCGGATGTCTACAAGGCCGGGGGAAATTGGAAGGGGCGAAGAATCTGCGCGACGGGGGGAAGATCCTGCGCACATTGCGCTCTCACGAATCTCTCATGAAGCCTTTCTCTGGAATCGGTGCACGCATTCTAGTCGCCGGCTTGCTCGTCGCCACCTGCGGATGTGGAGCGCTACCCAAGAGAAACGCGCCGCTCGCTGAAGTGGTCAGTCGCGGCGAACCGGTGCAGGCGTTCGCCGGCGGCTACCCGCGGTTTCAAGGCACCGAGTTTTTGAGCTTTCCCGAGCTGAAAGGCTTGGTCGCGAACCCGGATCCTGGCGGTGCCGTCGGCCGAAAGCTCCAGCAGTTTTTCCGCACCCCGATTATCTCCAACGAAGCCTTC
>CAZKYJ010000133.1:0-9177 GCA_964556355.1 uncultured Verrucomicrobiales bacterium
GGCCCCCGCCGGCCTCCGTTCGAAGCTCCGCGCCCTCTGTGCCGATCTCGGAGCCCACGATGTCTCGATCATCCCCACCTACGGGTTCACCGAAGCCAAGACCGCCTGGCCCGAGTGCCCTGTCGCCGCCGGCCGGGAGCCCACCGGCTTCCACCTCTACCCCGACTTCGGCATCGTCGAGCTCGTCGACGCCGACTCCGGCGACCCCGTGCCGGACGGCACCCCCGGCGAGATCGTTTACACGCCGCTCGACGCCCGCGGCTCGACCGTCCTCCGCTACCGCACCGGCGACCTCAGTGAGGGCGGCCTCACCCACGAGCCCTGCCCCGCCTGCGGCCGGACCGTGCCCCGGCTCCTCGGCCGCATCTCGCGCGTCTCCAACCAGAAGACCATGCAGCTCTCCAAGATCAAAGGGACGCTGGTCAACCTCGATCAGCTCGAGCACATCCTCGACGACGCGCCCGGGCTCGGCACCTGGCAGATCGAACTCTGCAAGCGGAACGGCGACCCCCTCGAGGTCGACGAGATCATCGTCCGCGCCGAGGCCGTCGACTCCGGCGACGGAGAAGCGCTCAAGAAGGCCATCCGCGACCGCTTCCGGAGCGAGGCCGAGGTGGTGCCCAACGAGATCACCTTCCACACCGCTGCCGAGATGCGCCGCCTCCAAGGCGTCGGTCGAGAGCTCAAAGAAGCCCGCCTCATCGACAACCGCAGAACGGCGCCAGCGGAGCCATCTCTCACCTGAATCCACTGATTTGAAACCCGGAACCCATATCCTCGCCGGCATCCGTACCCCGTTCTCCAAAATGGGGACGGATCTCGCCGCGATGACCGCCGCCGACCTCGGCCAGTCTGCCGTCGCCGCCCTCCTCGCGCAGACCGGCATCGATCCGGCGCGCATCGACGAGGTCATCTTCGGGTGCGTCGGCCAGCCCGCTGACGCCATGAACATCGCCCGCGTCGTGGCGCTACGCGCGGGCATCCCGCAGGGCGTCCCCGCGGTGACCGTGCACCGCAACTGCGCTTCGGGGTTCGAGTCGATCACCACCGCCGCCGAACGCATCGCCTCCGGCCGCGGCAAGCTCTACCTCGTCGGGGGAACCGAGAGCATGTCCCACGCACCGCTCCTCTTCCCTCGAAGCGCCGCCGGAGCGTTCGCCGCCCTCTCGAAAGCCCGCGACTTCCGATCCAAACTCGCCGCTGTCGCCCGGTTCCGGCCGGCGGATTTCAAGCCGACCCCCGCCCTGCTCCTCGCCCTTCGCGACCCGGTTTCCGGTCTCGGCATGGGCGACACCGCCGAGACCCTGGCCCGCGAGCACAAGATCTCCCGGGAAGCCCAGGACGCCTTCGCCCTCCGCTCCCACCAGCGCGCCGCGGCCGCCCGCCGCTTCCTCTCCGGGGAGATCGCCCCCGCCTACCCTCCGGGGGGCGATGCCGTCACCGTCGACAACGGCGTCCGCGACAGCCAAAGCCCTGAAGCTCTCGCCCAACTCCGCCCGGTTTTCGACCGGACCACCGGGACCGTCACCGCCGGCAATGCCTCCCAGATTACGGACGGCGCGGTGGCCATGCTCGTGTCGGACGGCGCGACCGCCACCGAGCTCGGCATCGAACCGCTCGGCACCCTGGCCGGCTATGCCTACACCGGCTGTGACCCCGCCCGCATGGGGCTCGGCCCGGTCGGCGCCATCGCCGAGGCGAACGGGCGCACCGGCCTCACCCTGGCTGACGCCGATGTCATCGAGATCAACGAGGCTTTCGCCGCCCAGGCCCTGGCCGTCTGCCAACAGCTCGGGCTGGACCCCGAGGCCATCAACCCCAACGGCGGCGCGATCGCCCTCGGGCACCCGGTCGGCGCCACCGGGACGCGCCTCGCCCTGACCGCTCTCCGCCAGCTCAAATCCAAAGACCAGCATCGCGCCCTCGTTAGCCTCTGCGTCGGCGGGGGCCAAGGCGCCGCCCTCTGGCTGGAACGCACCTGAGCCAACGCCAAACCCACAACGAACATGAACACCACTCTTGCCCCGCCGGATCCCGCAGCACCCGCCCGCGAGATCCTCACCCCGCGCGGCCCCGGCATCCGCCGCCGCATCCGCCCCGACGGGCTCTGCATCCTGACCTTCGACCGGCCGGGATCGAGCGCCAACGTCTTCGACGAGCCGACTTTGCGCGAGCTCGCCGAGCACCTCGATGCCCTGCGTGACAATTCCCGCGTCCGCGCCCTCGTCATCACCTCGGCGAAACCCCGGATATTCATCGCGGGCGCGGACATCAAATCGATCATCGGCAACCCCGACGCCCGAGAGCTCGACCGCCTCATCCGGCTCGGTCAGGACGTTTTCAACAGGCTGGCCGACCTCGCCATCCCGACCGCCGCGGCCATCCACGGTGCCTGTGTCGGCGGAGGGTTCGAGCTGGCCCTGGCCTGCGACCTCCGCCTCGCCTCGCCGGTCAATGTCACGAAGATCGGCCTCCCGGAGACCAAGCTCGGTATCCTCCCCGCCTGGGGCGGCTCGACCCGGCTGCCGCGGCTCATCGGCCTCCCCGGGGCGCTCGACATCATCCTCGGAGGCAAAACGCTCCCCGCGCGTGCCGCCCTCAAACGGGGGATGGTCGACGAGCTCGCCCCCTCCGAGAACCTCATCCGCCGGGCTGCCACACGCCTCCTCGAGCACGATCTCCCCGCGCGCCGATCCCACCGGCTTACCAATAACGCGCCGGCCGCCACCCTCATCGCCAAGCTCGCCGCCAGGAAGGCGCGCACCAAAACCCGGGACAACTACCCGGCGGTTCCCCGGGCGCTCGACGTCGCCTCCCGCGCTTCCCACGGGAGCCGCAGCCGCGGGCTGACCCTGGAGCGCGACGCCGTTCTGAAATTGGCCGATACCCCCGAGGCGAAGAACCTCATCCGTCTCTTTCTCCTCACCGAGCGCGCCAAGAAACTCCGGCGCGATGCAGGCGCGAAGCCCGCGCGGTCCGCCGCCGTCATCGGGGCTGGCGTCATGGGCGCCGGCATCGCCCAGTGGTGCGCCTCCCGGGGGCTCGACGTCGTCCTCACCGACATCGCTGCCCCCCCGCTCGCCAAGGGCATGGCCACCGTCGACCAGCTCAACGCCGCCGCCATCAAGCGCCACGTCTTCAGCCGGACGGAAGCGGCTCGCGCCCGCGACCGGATCACCCCGACCGCCGGCCGCGTCCCGCTCGCCCGCACCGACATCGTCATCGAAGCCGCCGTCGAGAAGCTAGACCTCAAGCGGAAGATCTTCGCCGATCTCGATGCCCGCGGCGGTGAGCGGACGCTGCTCGCCACCAACACGTCCGCCCTGCCCATCGGCCAGCTCGCCGCCGCGACCACCCGACCGGAGAACGTCGTCGGAATCCACTTTTTCAACCCCGTCCACCGCATGGCACTGGTCGAGGTCGTCGTGGCGGAAACGACCTCGGAGGAGACGACCGACCGTGCCGTCCGCTTCGTCCAGCAGATAGGCAAGCTCCCGGTCGTGGTGCGCGACCGGCCCGGCTTCGTCGTCAACCGCATCCTGATGCCCTACCTCATCGGCGCCGGCTTCCTCTTCGAGTCCGGCATCCCCGCCGCCGATATCGACACCGCCATGCTGAAGTTCGGCATGCCCATGGGGCCGATCCGGCTGCTCGACGAGGTCGGGACGGATGTCGCTCTCCACGTGGCCGACACTCTCGCCGGTGCTTTTGGCGACCGGTTCCCCATCCCCGAAGTCCTCCGCGAACTCGTGGCCACCGACCGGCTCGGCCGCAAGACCGGCCACGGGTTCTACGAGTACCGGGGAGGCAAAGAGATCCTTCCGGAGCACGACCTCGCCCCCCACGTGGGCCATCCGCGCACGTCGCTCGCGACCATCGCGCAGACGCTCGTCGCCCTCATGGTCAACGAGGCCGCCCGCTGCTTGGAGGAGCATGTCGTTGATCACCCCGACGACATCGACTTCGCCATGGTCATGGGCACCGGCTTCGCCCCCTTCCGGGGCGGCCCGCTCCGCCACGCCGACGCCGTCGGCCCGTCCGCGATCGCCGAGACCCTCGGCGGGCTCGAGGGAAAAACCGGGTCGCCACGATTCGCACCCTGCGGGCTGCTCCGGAGCGTCGGCCGCTTCCACAACGACTAACATTCATCCCCGAAAGCTATGAGAACAGAAGAAAACGACACCCGACCGGTCATCGATACCTCCAAGATGTCCGCCGGCGAACGCGCCGCCCTGGAGATGGCCGAGTCCGCGCGCGACGCCACCGCCCGCCGCGCCGGATTTGGCGGCAGCCTCTTCCTCGGGCGCCCCGAGTTCGCCCAGCTCTGCCCGTTCCCCGAGCAGAGCCTCGAGGACCGGGACCAGGGGGACGCCTTCCTCAAGCGGCTCGATGCCGTGCTCGCCGACGTCGATGCGGACGCCATCGACCGCGACGGCGAAGTCCCCGACGCCATCATCGAGCGGCTCGCCGAGATCGGCGCTTTCGGCATCAAGGTGCCGACCAAGTTCGGTGGTCTCGGCCTCTCCCAGACGAACTACGCCCGCGCGGCCATGCGCCTCGGCAGCGTCTGCGGGAGCCTCACCGCCCTCATCTCCGCCCACCAGTCGATCGGTGTCCCCCAGCCGCTCCTGCTCTTCGGTAGCGACGAGCAGAAGCGGCGCTACCTCCCGAGGGTCGCCGCCGGCACGATCTCCGCGTTCGCACTAACAGAACCAGACGTCGGCTCCGACCCCGCGCGGATGCAGACCCGTGCCGAGCCGACCGAGGACGGAGGGACCTTCGTCCTCAACGGCGAGAAGCTCTGGTGCACGAACGGCACCCGCGCGGGCGTCATCGTCGTCATGGCCAAAACCCCCTCCGGCGAGGACGGCCGCACCAGAGTGACCGCCTTCATCGTCGAGACCGACTGGCCGGGCGTCTCCGTCGTGACGCGCTGCCATTTCATGGGACTGCGCGCGCTCTACAATGGCGTCATGCGCTTCGAGAACGTCCGGGTCCCCCGCGAGAACATCGTCCTCGGCGAGGGCAAGGGGCTCAAGGTCGCCCTCACGACCCTGAACACGGGACGCATCACCCTGCCCGCCGCCTGCACCGGGCTGGCGCGGGAGTGCGTCGCCGCCACCACCCGCTGGGCGAATCGCCGTGTCCAGTGGGGTGCGCCCATCGTCAAGCACGCCGCCGTCGCCGACAAGGTCGCCCGCATGAGGGCCGACACCTATGCCATGGAGGCGATGACGCTGGCCGTTTCCGGCCTCGTCGACGCCGGCAAACGCGCCGGCACCCCGGCCGACATCCGCATCGAGGCCGCCATGGCCAAGCTGTGGGCGACCGAGCGCTGCTGGCGCATCGTGGACGACACCATGCAGGTGCGTGGCGGGCGCGGCTACGAGACCGCCGCCTCCCTCAGGGCGCGCGGAGATGAGGATCCCGTGCCGGTCGAGCGCTGGATGCGCGACGCCCGCATCAACACGATTTTCGAGGGATCGAGCGAGATCATGCGCCTCTTCATCGCGCGCGAGATTCTCGATCCCCACCTGAAGGTCGGCGCCGCCGTCTTCAACACGACACTCCCCCCCATGAAGCGCGTCGCCGCAGCGGCCAGGGCTGGCCTTTTCTACGCCGGCTGGTACCCCCGACAGTGGCTCCCATCACTGACGCCTGCGGCGGCGCGCCACCTCCCTCCCGAGCTACGGGCGCACGCCCGGTGGATCCAGGCCACGAGCAAGAGGCTGGCTCGCGCGCTCTTCCACGCCATGCTCCGCCACGGCCCGAAGCTGGACAAGCAGCAGCTCCTCCTCGGCCGGCTCGTCGATATCGGCACCGAGCTCTTTGCCGCCACCGCCGCCATCGGCCACGCCAAACCCGAAAGCGCCCCCACCGCCCACTACTTCTGCCAGCTCACGCGGGCACGCGTGTCCGCGCTGTTCCACGAGCACGGGCACAACACCGATGCGGCGTCCTTCCGTTTCGCACAGTCTTGAAGCACCGCAGCGGTTGGCGACCGGAGCGGGAGAACGGGGAGAACGGCGCGAACGGCAAGCCCCCTCCCTACCGGCCGCCGGAGACCCGGGTGTGCTCCTCGATGCAGTGGACGAGCTCCTTCATGCGCACGGGCTTGGCCAGGTAGAGGAGGCCGTCGCTGGTGACGCCGCCGCCTTTGACCGAATGGGCGAGCGCGGTGAGCATGATGACCGGAGTCCGGCGGAGGTTCTCGTCCGCCCGGAGTTGGGCGAGCAGCTCCATCCCGTCGATGCCCGGCATGACGACATCTAACAGGAACAGATCCGGCTCGAAGCCACTGGCCACGGCGACGGCCTCCGTGGGATCGGTGACCGTTTTGACCTCGTAGCGGCCGGTGCGCTCGAGGTTCATCTTGACGAGGGCGAGGAAGTCGGCCTCGTCGTCGACGGCGAGGACGCGCTTCTTCCGGTTGCCGGCGCTCCGCACCATATCGCGGAGCTTGGCCATGAATTCCTCGTGGGAGGCACAGGCATCGCGACATTCGAAGACGAGATCGGAACCGATCCCTTTCATGTAGGCCTCGGAAAGGATGCGTGGGATTTCATCCTCGTCCCAGTGGCCTCCGCGGGCCTCTTCGTGGCGCGATTTTTTGATCAGCTTCTGCCGAAGTTCATCCCAACGGCCTTCCAATTTCGCTTCCTCTTTCGCCATAGTTCTTGCCTTCGGTTGCTACCTTTCTACCACGTCACGCCAAAAATGGGAACCCCACAACGAAAAAGATTGGCCGCCGGGGCGGATTTTGGCTCGCATAGCGCCCCGCCCCGTTGTTACTCTTAGAGCGTAACACCCCTTTCGTTTCCCCCGATTCCCGCCGTGCCCCGGCACTCACAACGCTTCGTCTACGCCGCCGCCGCCATCGCGGGCGGGGTGCCCGTTATTGGCCTCATCGCCGTGGCCCTCGGCACCCCCGACGCACGCCCCGTCGCCCTGGGCGGACTGGCCGCGTCGGCGCTCTCGTTCGCCATCGGTCTCCCGATCATCGCGAACCGCGCCGAGAAGAGCCTGCGGAACCGCCTCCGTCGCTCGGAACGCCGCTTCCAAGACCTCTTCGACAATGCGCCCGTTGGCTACCACGAGCTCGACGTGGAGGGAAAAATCGTCCGGGTCAACCTGACGGAACTGAAGATGCTCGGCTACTCCCGCGAGGAAATGGTCGGTCGGAACGCCTGGGAGTTCGTCGATCCGCCGGAGGTCGCGTTCGGCGCGATCACCAGCAAGCTGGCGGGCACCACGCCACCGACCACCGACCTGGAGCGGAACTTCCGGCGCAAGGACGGCTCCCTCGTCCCGGTCTCGATCGGCGACGCCCTCATCCGTGACGAGCATGGGAAAATCACGGGGATCCGCACGACGATCGAGGACGTCACCGAACGGCGGCGCGTCCGGCTGAAGCTGCAGGAATACACCACCGCACTCGAGCGCTCGAACGCCGAACTCCAGCAGTTCGCCTACGTCGCCTCCCACGACCTGCAGGAGCCGTTGCGCATGATCACCTCCTACGTCCAGCTGCTGGAGCGCCGCTACGCCGACCGGCTTGACGACGACGCGCGGGAGTTTATCGGCTTTGCCTCGGACGGTGCCGACCGGATGCGGCGGCTCATCAAAGATCTGCTGAGCTACTCCCGCGTGTCCACTTCGGGCAACGCGCCGGAGCCGGTGGAGTCGGGCGACGCCCTGGTCGACGCCACCGCAAACCTCCAGCTGGCCATCAAGGAATCCGCCGCCGAGCTCGAGATCCAGCGCCCGCTCCCCCGGGTATTCGCGGACCCCACCCAGCTCACCCAGGTCTTCCAGAACCTCATTTCCAATGCCATCAAGTTCAACCGGAACCCGCCCCCGCGGATCACCATCACCGGCACGTTGGATGTCGGCAGCCCCGACGGCGAACGGTTCGCCCGCTTTACCGTGGCGGACAACGGGATCGGGATCGAGGAGGGTCACCGCGACCGCATCTTCCAGATCTTTCAGCGGCTCCACACGACCGACGACTTCCCGGGTACCGGGATCGGGCTCGCCGTCTGTAAGAAGATTGTCGAGCGTCTGGGCGGCGATATGGGAGTGTCCGAGAACCCTGACGGCGGAACGATTTTCCACTTCTCCCTACCGGCCGCCCCCGGCCGCAGTGCCGTGCCCACCCCATGAGCGCCTTCCCCACCATCGATATCCTCCTCGTCGAAGACTCGCCTGGCGATGTGCGCCTCGTCCGCGAGGCGCTCCGGGAAATCGCGCTGGCCAACCGCCTTCACCATGTCGCGGACGGGGAGGCCGCGGTCGCCTACCTCCGCCACCACCCGCCCCACTCCGAGGACTCGGCACCCCGGCCGGACCTCATCCTCCTCGATCTCAACCTCCCGCGGAAGGGCGGGCACGAGGTGCTTCGCGAGCTCAAGAGCGACCCCGAGTTCCGCCGCATCCCCATCATCGTCCTCACGACCTCCGATGCCGAAGACGACGTCGCCACCGCCTACGACCTCTCCGCCAACTGCTTCGTGACCAAGCCCGCCAACCTCGACGATTTCCTTGACGTGATGCACACCGTCGAGGATTTCTGGGTGCGCACCGCCAAGCTCCCTGGCCGCAAGAATGCCTGACGTCCCCCGATGACCCAACCTTCCACCAGCGAGGATACCGCCGAGCCGCTAGGGCGGGAAGCCGCCCATCCGGAACCCGTCACCGCGCCGGGACCGGTGTCGTTGCTCCTCGTCGAAGACAATCCGGGCGACGCCCGCCTCGTGCAGGTCTACCTGGCGGACGAGAGCACTTCCCTGCGGTGCAAGGTGACCCACGCCCGCAGTCTCGCCGAGGCGTTCGAAGCGCTGGCGAAACGGCACTTCGACGTCGCCCTCCTCGACCTCGGGCTGCCCGACTCCCAGGGCATCAATACCTTCACCACTTTCCACCGCCACGCCGACCGCCTTCCCATCATCGTGCTCAGCGGCCATGCCGACGACGCCCTCGCGCTGAAGATCGTCCAGGCCGGCGCCCAGGACCACCTGAGCAAGGATCAGCTCGATGCCAACGGCGTCGCCCGCGCCGTCCGCTATTCGATCGAGCGGCGCCACATCATCCAACAGCTCCGCGACACCCAGATGCAGCTTATCCAAGCGGAGAAACTGGAGTCGATCGGACGCCTCGCCGCCGGCGTCGCCCACGAGG
>CAZKYJ010000134.1:0-4762 GCA_964556355.1 uncultured Verrucomicrobiales bacterium
GAGGGGGGTCTGACCACCGACGATTCCGTGACCGCCCCAGTAGTTTTTGTCGGGCGCGAAGAAGTGCATCGATCCGCCCTTGCCTTTCGAGCAGCCGGTGGCCTTGCCGTAGAGCTCGGCCATGCATTCGTCCATGCCCATGCCGACGGTGAGGGCGTGCCCGTGGTCGCGGTAGGCGGTGATGACGTGGTTGTGCTCCATGCCGCGGATGAGGGAAATGGTGCCGACGGCGACGGCTTCCTGCCCGATGTAGAGGTGGAGGAAGCCGCCGATCCTCCCTTTCGAGTAGGCGCTGAGGGCGGCGGTCTCGAATCGCCGGATGCGCATCATGTCCCGCAGGAGACCGATCTTGTCCTCGGCGGAGAGTGCCTGGTTGATCGCGGCTTTGGCGTACTCGGCGGTATCGCGCTCGGGCGGGGAATCGGCGGTGGCGGTGCTCATGGTCAGTTGGTAGGCAGGGTGGTGGTGGCGATGGGCTGCGGGCTCCGGCTGGCCAACGGCATGGCGAAGGGCCGGACGCAGACAACGAAGAGTCCGGTAAACAGCAGATCCCCGACCAACGAGTTGCGGAAAAACAGGTAGGTCGGCGGGAATCCGGGGGTGCCGACGGTGAGGCATTGCACCCAGCCGCCGACGGTCGGCGGATAGGCCGGGGAAACGAAAAAGCTCACCGTGTTGGTCACGAGGTAGAACGCGATAGTGCCGAGGACGGTCGCCCCGAGCAGCAGCGGCAGGCTCCTCCTCCCCCGGAGCGCCCAACCGATGCCCGCCACCATGCCGAAGGCCACGAAAATTCCCGCCGTGACCCAGGTGACCGGCGCCACCTGGTAGTAGATGTTGAGGAGCACGTCCGAGACGAGCAGCGCCGCTAGCGGGATGGCCAGCGCCCACTTTTTCGGCAAGAAGGCCGCCCCACAGAGGACGAGAGCGGCCATGGGAGAGAAATTGGCAAGGAAGGAACCGTTCTCCCCGCCGAAAAGCGTTGCCACGAGGCGGAAAGCGATGACAGAAAAAATGATTACAATAGCGGGAAGCATGGCTCTAGTCGGTGAATGGTAGCAGAAACTCCGGAATGCCCAAGACAAATCCCACGCGGATCAGCGGCCGGTCACTAGCGGTGGAAATACACCGGCGGAATCGGAGTGTCTAGCCCCCCGTCGCCCCTCCCCTGCCCATGCTCGTCGTCGTCCCATCCGCCATTTTCACGGTGATCCTCGTGGTGGTCATCCACTACGAAGTGCTCGCTTTTCTGAACGCCTTCGTGCCCCGCATCGTCAGGCACCACCGCTCGCGGATCATCTTCATCATCCTGGGGGCGATCGCCGGGCACATCATCGAGATTTGGGTTTTCGCGATCTCGGTCTTCCTCCTCGTCGAGAAAGGTGGCTATGGGAGCATCCGCGGGGAGCACGGAGGGATGCTCGACTACGTCTATTTCACGGCGGCCACCTACACGACCCTGGGCTACGGCGACCTCATCCCCATGGGTGACATGCGGTTCTTCACGGCCATGATCGTTCTGACCGGGTTCGTCTGCCTCACGTGGACCGCCTCGTTCGCCTATTTGCAGATGGAGAAATACTGGGGGCGCGGGCGGTAGGCGATGGCCGGTGGCGTGCTCAAGCCTTGCCGTAATGGTAGCGGCACTGGAGGACGACAACCGAAGCCCTTTCGGCATCCCACAGGTAGACGAGCCGGTGTTCCTGGTCGATGCGGCGCGACCACAATCCACCCAGGTCGTATTTCAATGGTTCCGGGTTGCCCAACCCGGCGAACGGAGCTCGTTGGATCGCTTTGACTAGGTCGTTGATTTTTCGGAGCTTCTTCTTGTCGGTCGCCTGCCAGTAGAGGTAGTCCTCCCACCCCTGATCCTCGAAGAAAACGCTCACTCGGCAACGAGTTCCCGCTCCTGCACGCGCCCCTCCTCCAAATTCTGCACCGATTTCCGGAGACGGACGGCGTTGGCCGGATTGCGAAGGAGGTAGAGCGTTTCCTCCAGAGATCCGTAGTCGTCGAGCGAGACCATAACGACCGCCCCTTTCTTTCCCCGCGTGATGACCACGGGATTGTGATCATCACAAACCCGATCCATCACGCTCGCCAGCTGGCTACGGGCGTCGGAGTAGGTGATCGTTTTCATCGGGGAAGGTTATCTTAAAAACGTACGCCTTCAAGTACGCTCAGATGCTCGGTTCGCTGGACGCGAGTTCGTAAACTTGTCCCGGTAGAAGCTTTCCAAGCTCGCAGTTCGCGTCGAAGAGACCAGGCCACCAGATGCCGAAGGTCAGGTATTCCTTGGAGCCGAACATCCCAACATGAGCCATGACGGTGCCGTGGACGATGGCGGCTTCGGGAAAGCGGGACTGGACAGCAGAAATGAACCCGCGGCGCGAACCGGGGAGCGTTGAACCTACGTTTTCGAGCCTGTTGAAGGAAAATCCTGCGACTGGAAGAATGTCCTCGACACGAGCGCCGTGCTCAAAGGCAAGCGATACCAGTTCGGCGTGCCAGTTCGAAAACGTGGTCGCGTCCGGCGCATCCAACGCAATATAGACGACCTCGACCTCGCGTTCGGTCGGTGCGGGAAGCGCTCCATCCGGTTCCAGCTCGCCGTTGAGAAGTCGACCGACGAAGTCGCGCGAGACGCAACGCTCCAAGGATTTTCTGACACGGCGACGTTCAAAAAATGCTTTGAACATCGCCGGTTCCCAAAGAACCCGCCTTACCCCTTCTCCGCGAACGCCTTGACCCGGGCTTGGGACTCGGCCGACAGCTTCGCCACCGGGTAGTTGTAGCTCTTACCGTTCTTCATGATGAGGACGGCTTTGTCCCCGTCCACGCGGACGAGCTTGGCGGTGATCTCTTGGCCTTCGCTGTTCGTCCAGGTCTCGTGCTCGGGTTCGGACGGTTTGTCGGCCGCGGCGACCATCGACGGATCGTCGGTCGTCCCCATGAAGGCGACGGCCGCACCGGCGTTGATCCAGGCTTTGACCTTGCGCGCCTCACTGGCGGTGAGCGGATCCCCTTTGTCAGGGGGCGGCATGAAATCGACGGCGTCCCTGTCCGTCACCGTCACGGTGTAGAGCAGGCTCGATTCCGCGTCGCCCGGCTGGATGAATTTCCCTTTCCCGAAGAGGCGCGACATGTTTTCGGGGTCGAGATTGACCGCCCCTTTCGTCTTGCCATCGCCGTGGCAGTTGAAACACTTCTCTTTGAAAATCGGCATGACATCGGACTCGTAGTCGGCGTGGGCGGAACCGGCGGCGAGGACAAGGGCGAGGACGAGAATGGGACGCATGCGGAAGGAACGCACCAGCGTGTACAAAATTAGCAAGAAATGTGTTTCATTCCGCCTAAGTTCCGCGCCCGCCATGCCCGCCCCATCGAAAGACCAAGCCGTCCTCTCCGCGACGGATCTCGCCCTGACCTACGGGAACCAGATCATTTTCGAGGGTGCGACCGTCGCCATCTACCAGGGGGAAAAGGTCGGACTCGTCGGGCGCAACGGCTCGGGGAAGTCGAGTTTTCTAAAAATCGTCGCCGGTGAAGAGCAGCCGGACGCCGGGACGGTCACCACGAAGCGCGACCTCACCGTCGGCTACCTCTCCCAGGATTTCACCCTCCGGGAGGACACCACGGTGGTGGAGAACGTCCGCGACGGCGCGCGGGAAGCCATCGAACTGGTCGCCCGCTACGAGGGTAGCGAGGCGCTCTCGGACGCCGAGATGGACCGCGTCCAGACGCGGATCGAGACCCTCGACGCGTGGAACGTCGAGATGCGGATCGAGACGATCATGAAAGAGCTCGGCGCACCGCCCGCCGACAAAAGCGTAGCCACCTTGTCCGGGGGCGAAAAGCGCCGCGTCGCCCTCTGCCGAGCCCTCGTCGCCAACCCCCAGCTCCTCGTCCTCGACGAGCCGACCAACCACCTCGATGCCGAATCGATCGCCTGGCTGGAGACCTTCCTGCAAGAGACCAAGGCGACGGTGCTCTTCGTGACCCACGACCGCTACTTCCTCGACCACATCGCCACGCGCATCGCCGAGCTGGCCAACGGGAAGTTTTTCGCCCATGACGGGAACTACAACGACTTCCTCGAGGCCAAGGCCGTCCGCCAGGAACAGGACGCCGCCACCGAGTCGAAGCGGCAGACGTTTCTCCGCCGCGAGATCGAATGGGTGCGCGCCGGGGTCAAGGCGCGCGGCACGAAACAGCGCAGCCGGCTGGACAACTTCTACGCCGTCAAAGCCCAGAAAGCCCCCGAGAAAGAGCTCGACATGGAACTCGTGGTGCCCCCCGCCCCGCGGCTCAGCAACATCGTGGTCGACCTGGAGAACGTGGCCGCCGAGATCGGCGGGCGCACCTTGTTCGAGTATTTCAACCTCAGCTGCGCCCCCGGCCAGTGCACCGGCGTCGTCGGTCGCAACGGGGCGGGTAAGACGACGCTCCTGCGTATCATGATGGGCCAGCGCGAGCCCGAGGCCGGCCACGTGACCATCGGGAAGCGAACGATCTTCAACTACGTCGACCAGACCCGCCTGGAGCTCGACGCGGACAAGAGCGTGCTCGACGAGGTGTCGGGCGACCAGGATTTCGTGCAGTTCGGCGACGAGCGGCTCTCCGTTCGTGGCTACCTCCGGCGCTTCCTTTTCACCGACGAGCGGATCAACGACCGCGTCGGCAACCTCTCCGGCGGCGAGAAGAACCGCGTGCTCTTGGCCAAGATCCTCCGCCGCGGAGGCAACTTCCTCGTCCTCGACGA
>CAZKYJ010000134.1:4772-8275 GCA_964556355.1 uncultured Verrucomicrobiales bacterium
CCAGACCCCCCGCGTCTTGGAAGAGGCGATCCTCAACTTCGGCGGCACCACCATCGTCGTCTCCCACGACCGCTACTTCCTCGACCGCGTCTGCGACCGGATCATCGCCTTCGAGGGCGGCGGCAAGGTCGTCGTGCAGGAGGGCAACTACTCGTACTACGTGCAGAAGCGCCGCGAGCGCGAACGGACCGCCGTGGCCGCACCACCCGCTGCCGCCCGGCCGAAGGAGGCTCCCAAACCGGTGGAGAAACCCCGCAAGCTCACCAACCGGGAGCTCGCCGAGCTCGACGCCATGGAGGCCACTATCCTCGCTGCCGAGGAAAGGGCCGCCTCGCTGGAGGACCAGCTCAGCGACCCGGGTTTCTACAAGGAAAATGCCGCCCGCGCGGCGGAAGTGCACGCCGAGGTCGAGGCTGAGCGCACCCGTATCGAGCGCCTCTACGCGCGCTGGGAAGAGCTGGAGGCGCTCCGCTAGCGGGGGGGAATGCAAAACGGGGCTCCGGCGCTAACCGGAACCCCGCTAGGGTGAGTGGCTTGAGGGTGTGGACCCGACTCAGTCTTCTGTTGGATAGCGACCTATACCGGTCAGCTCTCCGCGTCCCCTTTCTTCGCGACTTTCGTCACGACGAACTTTTCCTTCTGAGAGCCCATCGCTTCGATGGCCTGCTCTTTGGTCAGGTTCGGGTTGGTCGACTTGAAGGTCACCAGCTGGGTGCCCGCCTTGTCGCCGTTTTTGATCTTAATATCTTCGTCAGGGTTCTCGGCGAGAACTCCTTCCAGTTTCTTGAACGCCCCACGGACGTATGTTTTGCAACCGCCTCACGTGACTCCGGTCATGGAGACCAGATAGGTGGTCGTGGCATCAGCGGAAGCGGGCGCTTCGTCGGCGGCCGTCGCCACTCCGGCGAAGGCAACCGCGATCATCCCGATCGCTGCAAGTAGCATTTTTTTCATCGTATTTATTTGGTCTGGGTTGTGGGTCCACACGGCCGGGAGGCCGCTCACAATGGGAGATACGTTGCCAGAGCCCAGGTGTGTTGCAAATATTCCGGCCCAACTTGCTCGGGGCAGATCCGGGGGCATTCTGACCGATGCGTCGGATTTTCCTCGTCCTCTTGGCCGTGCTCGCCACCCGCGCAGACGCCGGCGAGTACCGCGCCGTCCAGCACCACGTCGGCAAAATCCACCTCTACCGTGCCGCCCCCAGAGAGCTCTCCCTCCACTGGAAAGGCGGGGATGGGAAGCCGATGCGCACCTTTGCCCGGCTGCAGGAAGAACTGGCCAAGGACGGGAAACGCCCGGTGTTCCTCATGAACGCCGGCATCTTCGAACCCGGCGGGATCCCCCCCGGCCTCCACGTCCAAGACGGTGTCGAACTTCTCCCCCTCAACCTCGATCCTGGCAAGGGGAACTTCTTCCTCAAACCGAACGGCGTGTTTTTCATCGATGACGAAGGCGCCCACGTCATGGAGTCGACCGCCTATGCCGAGGCCGCCCCGGTGCCCCGCCTTGCCCTCCAGTCCGGCCCGCTCCTCCTCGCCGACGGAAAACCGCACCCCGCCTTCAACATCGGCAGCAGCAGCAAGCTCCACCGCAATGGCGTCGGCGTCCTCCCCGACGGGCGCGTCCTCTTCATCATGACCGACATCAAGGCCAACACCCGCGTCAATCTGTGGACCTTCGCCCAGCTCTTCCGCGAGTACGGATGCCAAGACGCCCTCTTCCTCGACGGCGACCTCAGTATCCTCCGCGTCGCCGGCTCCGAGAGCCTGGAGGGCGAAGCCGACCGCGAACTCGCTCCGGGGGTCGCGGCGAGCAACCACTTTGGAGCGATCCTGGCGGTGGTGGTGGAGGGAGAGGAGTGAGGGGCGACTCACGGAGCCGGAGAGTCGGGTGGGGAGCCCTGGTTCTTCTCACGGCGGCCGCCATTCTCGCTGGAACCGTTGCGATCACCTACGGAATCCAATCACGCCAGAACCGACAGACGCTCGACTGGCTGAATTCGACTTTCGTCGATATCGACACGGTCGGCCTGACCTTCGAGCAAGGGTTCCGAGAGCTTGTCGCGATGGAAGAGCTTCGGCTTGCGGGGGTAGACGGAATTCGGTTCAGGCTCGAGATTGCCGACGGTGCCCGGAACCGTGCAGCGCCCATCAACCTCACCCAAGCTCCCGTCAGCAATGCCCTTAACATCTTGTGCGATCAGGCGGCATTGACCTTCTCGATTCAAGGCCGCGACGTCATCGTCCACGCCCCTTCTGATCAGAGGTTCGGTCGAACCGATCCGGTTGAAACATTCATTCGAAGAATCACGACGCTTTTTTCCGACCCATCCGACCCGTTCGCCGAACCTTGGTGGAAAAGGTGGCTCCCGTAGCCCTCCGCCGCCCCATCAATCGGCAAGCCTCCCGAACCCCGTTGCCCTACGCTCCTCCATGCCCACCGATGCCGAGTGCGCCGACGGCACCCGCGACTGGCCGCACGCCCCACCGCATCGGCTCGCGGAAGCTGGCGTCTACATGGTGACCGCCCGCACCATCGATGCCGTCCCGCATTTCGAGTCCCCCGAGCGGCGAACCTTCGTCCGCGACCTGCTGCTCGAACTCGCCGAAAAGTATAGCTGGCAGCTCGGAGCCTGGACGGTGCTCACCAACCACTCCCATTTCATCGGCCACAGCCCGGCGGACGACAGCTCGGCGCGCACGCTGCGAAAGCTTCTGCAACACCTGCATGCGAACATCTCCCGCCACGTGAACACCAACGACGGCGGACAAGGGCGCCAGTTCTGGCAGAACTACTGGGACAAGCGGCTCACCTACCGGCCGTCCTACCTCGCGAGGCTGCACTACGTGCACGCGAACGCGGTACACCACGGGATCGTCAAGATCGCGTCGGAACACGAATGGTGTTCGGCGAGAGCGTTCAAAGAGGCGTGCACGCCAGCCTGGGTGAAGACGATCGGGAGCTTTAAGTACGATTCGATCGCAGAGGCTGACGGCGAGTGATCGATCGGCAATCCTCCGAGCCAAAGCGGTGACGAGTCCCCGCACTCCAAGGAACTCCGTCCTGCGCTCCGATCAGAGGGAAGCCTTTGGCTTGCTTTGGACTGCGGCGATCGGTGCCCGACGCGTCACTCGCGGCTTTGGTCGGGAGGCTTGCCGATCGAACCCGCCCCATCTACGCTCCCCGCCATGCACCTCCGCCACCATCTCGCCACCGCGCTCCTCGCCACCTCCGCCGCCCAGGCGGAACCGGTCACCGCCTACTTCGGCACCTACACCAACGGCGATTCCCAAGGCATCTACCGCGCCAGCTTTGACACCGAAACCGGCGAACTCTCCGACCCCGAACTCGCGGGCGAATCCCCCAACCCGTCGTTCCTCGAAATCGCCGACGACGGACGCTTCCTCTACGCTGTCGGCGAAGGAAGCGGAAACGTCACCGCCTTCGCCATCGGCGAGGACAAGAACCTCACCGAGCTGAACTCCGTAAGCTCCGGCGGC
>CAZKYJ010000134.1:8285-9125 GCA_964556355.1 uncultured Verrucomicrobiales bacterium
GGCGGCGACGGCCCGTGCCACCTCTCCATCGACCCTTCTGGCAGCACCGTGCTCGTGGCCAACTACGGCGGGGGCAGCGCGTCCGCCCTCCCGGTCAAGGCCGACGGGTCGCTGGCGCCGGCATCCGCCTCGATCCAGTTCGATGGCGACAAGCCGCGCGCCCACTGCGCCGTGCCCTCGCCGGACGGGCGCTTCGCCTTCGTTCCCACCCTCGGGCTCGACGCCATCCAGCGATTCACCGCCGGGCTCGCCAAGCCGCTCCCCGCCACGGAGCTGGCCCCCGGCGCCGGCCCGCGCCACTTCACCTTCCACCCGTCGGGCGATTTCGCCGACGTCATCAACGAGACGGCCAAGACCGTCACCGCCTTCCGCTACGATGCCGCGGCCGGCTCCCTAACAGAAACCCAAACCCTCTCCACCCTCCCGGATGGTGCCGACACCACCACGGGATCCACCGCCGAGATCCGCGTCCACCCGTCCGGGAGATTCGTCTACGGCTCGAACCGCGGCCATGACAGCATCGCCGTCTTCGCGGTGAACCCGGAGGACGGCACGCTCACCCCCGTCGAACACGAACCCAGCGGCGGCCAGACCCCGCGCAACTTCAACATCGCCCCGGGAGGCAAGTTCCTCCTCGCGAACCAGAACTCGGGCAACGTCGCCGTCTTCGCCATCGACCAGACGACCGGCGCCCTCGAGCCGACCGGGCGCAGCATCGCCATCGACAAGCCGGTCTGCGTCCGCTTCTTGCCGGAAAGTCCGCCCGTCGCCCTGTTCGACGGCCGCTCGCTCGAAGGCTGGGAAGGCGATGAGGCATTCTTCCGCGTGGAGGACGGGACC
>CAZKYJ010000135.1:0-9084 GCA_964556355.1 uncultured Verrucomicrobiales bacterium
ACCCACCTGCCAGCTGGCGGCGAGATCGTCCTTTTCGACCGCAGTTGGTACAACCGGGCGGGCGTCGAGACGGTCATGGGCTTCTGCACTGACGACGAGCGCGAGGAGTTCTTTCGCACCGTTCCGGAATTCGAAAAAATGCTCATCGGCTCCGGGATCCAGCTCATCAAGTACTGGTTTTCCATCCAGGACGACGACCAGCAATTCCGCTTCATGGCACGTATCGAGGACCCGCTCAAGCGCTGGAAACTGAGCCCGATGGATCTCGAATCACGGAAGCGCTGGGATGACTACACGCGGGCGAAGGAGGTGATGCTAGAGCGTACCCATCGGCCCGAAGCCCCGTGGTGGATCGTCCCGGCCGAGAACAAGAAGAAAGCGCGCCTCAACTGCATCAGCCACCTGCTGAGCCAGGTGCCCTACGAGGAGATCGAGCACCAGGCGGTCAGGTTGCCTCCCCGCATCCACCACGAGGGATACAAGCGGAAGCCCGCCCCCAAGGAGATGGTGGTTCCGGAGATCTACTAGTAGTCGCGGTCGAGCAAGTAGTTCGCGATCTCCCCGAGGCGGGCGGCGCGGTTGCCGAATGGCTCGAGGGCGGCGTGAGCCTGGCGGGTGAGGCGGGCCGCCTCCTTGCGCGACTTCTCCAGGCCCATGACCGCGGGGTAGGTCGTCTTTTCGGCGGCGATGTCTTTCCCGGCGGTCTTGCCGAGTTTCTCCGTGGTCTGCGTGACGTCGAGGATGTCGTCGATGACCTGGAAGGCGAGACCGAGGGCGCGCCCGAATTTCGTCAGCGCCCCGAGGCGGGCGGGCGTCGTGCCGGCGGCCATCCCGCCGAGGCGCACGGCGCTGGTCAGGAGGGCGGCGGTCTTGCGCTCGTGGATGGCGCGGAGCTGGGCGACGCTCAGGTTCCTCTGCCCCTCGCCCTCGAGGTCTAACACCTGCCCGGCAATGAGGTGCCGGCTGCCCGAGCAGAGGGCGAGCTCGGCGACCTGGTCGGCCGGGCCGAACCGGCGGTTGCGCGGCGCGGCCGCGAGGATCTCGAAGGCGAGAGCCTGCAGGGCATCGCCGGCCAGCAGCGCCACCGCCTCGCCGTAGACGACGTGGCAGGTCGGGTGCCCGCGCCGGAGGTCGTCGTCGTCCATGCAGGGGAGGTCGTCGTGAACGAGCGAAAAGGTGTGGATACACTCGACCGCGCAGGCGCCGGGGAGCGCGGCCTCCGCGCCGCCGCCGCAGGCCTCGGAGGCGGCGAGAGCCAAGATCGGCCGAAGCCGTTTTCCGCCGGCGAAGAGGCTGTGCCGCATCGCCTGGTGGATGGTCGGAGGCTTGGCTGACGGGCGGGGCACGGCGCGCTCGAGCGCGCGATCGACCTGCTTCCGCTGGGCGGCGAGGTAAAGTTTGAGGTCGGACGGGGGATGCTGGGTCACGGTGGCGAGTCTGTTTCACCGTTCGGCGGCGAGGTCAAGCTCCCGCTTGGCAGATGACCCGGACGTGCCACTATTCGGCTACGGAAGGCGGGGCGCCCGAGCGGATTTACCGCACGAGCAACTCGGCGATCTGCACGGCGTTGAGGGCGGCGCCCTTGCGCACCTGGTCGCCGACGACCCAGAAGCTGAGACCGTTCTCGAAGACGAGGTCCTGGCGGATGCGACCGACCTGGCAGTCGTCCTGGCCGGTGGTGTCGAGCGGGGTGGGGTAGAGGCTTGCGGCGCGATCGTCCACGACCCGGATACCGGGCGCGGCGGCGATGGCCTCCCGGGCGGCCTCGACGGTCACGGGCCGGTCGAAGGCGGCGGTCACGGAAACCGAGTGCGAGCGGTAGACGGGGACGCGGACGCAGGTGCAACTCACGGCGAGATCGGGGTGGTGGAGGATCTTGCGCCCCTCGTTGCCCATTTTCAGCTCCTCTTTCGAATAGCCGTTGTCGGTGAAAACATCGACCTGCGGGATCACGTTGAAGGCGATCTGGTGGGGGTAGACCGACTTTTTGACAGGGCTCCCTTCCGCGATGGCCTTCGCTTGATGTTCCAGCTCCAAGATGCCCCCCATTCCCGAGCCAGAGACCGCCTGGTAGGACGACGCGACGACCTTGGTGACCCCGAAGGCGCGGTGCAGCGGCGCCAGAGCCATGAGCGTGACGATCGTGGTGCAGTTGGGGTTGGCGATGATCCCTTTGGGCGTCGCCTCCGCGTCTTCCGGGTTCACCTCCGGGATGACCAGCGGAACCTCGGGGTCCATGCGAAAGGCCGACGAGTTGTCGATCACGACGGCTCCGGCGGCCGCTGCGTGCGGTGCAAACTCCAGCGAGGTGCCGCCGCCGGCGCTGAAGAGCGCGATGTCGACCCCGGCGAAACTGTCGGTGCGCAATTCTTTGACCGTGATGTCTTCACCGCGGAAGGTGAGCGATTTGCCGGCCGAGCGCCCCGAGGCGAGGAGGGTCAGCTGGCCGACGGGGAAGCCCCTTTCTTCGAGGCACTGAAGCATCTCGGTGCCGACGGCACCGGTGGCTCCGGCGATAGCTACATGCGGTTGGGCGTTCATGAATTTTGCGGGGGCGGACGATAGAGGCTCGTATGTCGTTTGCAAATCTCGCCAGATCGTCTAATCCATACGCGCGTCAAAGCCGTAATCAGGCCGTAGCCGGGGTGGTGAGCGCCCAAGTCGGGTCGATCAACTCTCCGCCTCAATCCAAACCAAAAATATCAGCACCATGAAAGTTACCAAAATGATCGTCCTCGGCGCCACCGCTATCGCGGCTGTCGCCCTCGCGTCCTGCGCCCACGACAAGCCCACGCCCACCTACAACGCCCCGGCCTACACCGCGCCGATGAAGTAGGTGGCGTGACCGGGGCACACGCTCCCCGGTCGCCATCATTCAGGCGGTACCACCCCGGGAGATGCTCCCGCGGGTGGCACCGCCTTATTTATGCCGTGGCGGGACGCTGACGTGCGGGTTGCCAGCGACGAGGAACCGCCACCTGAGGTGAGCGGCTTTGGTGATCCCGATGCGCACGTCGGTGATGACCGTTTCCGGGCGAGCCCCCCCGAGGATGTGGCGTCTCGGGTGTGAGCCATCGAGGGCGCAGCCGTGGTCGGCGCGCCCGAGGCCGATGGCGGCACCGAGCTTCCCCGGGCCGGAGCAGAGATCGGTGGCCCGCTCCCGGTTGCGGCGCTGCCGGAGGAGGTCGAGGCCGGCCGTCGGTTCGAGGGCGCGGATGAGAACGATGCCGTCGGCGGCGAGGACGTTCAGCAGCCAGTGGATGCCGTAGTTGATGTAGGCGTAGACCGTGCCGGGCCGGTTCGCTGCGAAGAACTCCCGCGCGGACTTGCGGAAGAAGAGGTGCGATGCCGGATCGCCCTCGACAGCGTAGCCTTCCGTCTCGACGATCTTGCCCCCGACGCCATCCCAGACCAGGGTGCAGCCCAGAAGATCGCGCGCCACATCGAGGTGGTGGCGCGCGAAAAAGGCGCGGGGGAGGGGTGCATCTAAGGGCGTTTTCAGCGGTGCTGGTGGATGGCAGCGCTAGAGCATCATCTTGATCATCGTCCCCTGCATGCCTCCGGGGAGATCGAACGCGCCGCCGTGCCGGGCGAGTCCGAGGGCGGCGGCCTTGGTCAGCCACGGGCGCGTCGTGTCCAGCGAGAGCAGCGTCAGGGTATCACCGTCGATCTTGTAGTGGGCGGTCACGGTGATGGGCACCGTTTCGCCCTCCAGGAGGACGGTGGCGGAGGCGGTCTTGTTCGCTTTGTCGAGCGTGAGGGTCTGGAGGATGATCCAGTCGATCCCCTCGAGGGCGAGTTTGGCGTCCACGGCTTTTTTGATGATGGGATTGATGGCTTTCAAAGAAGCTCGTGGGCGAGGATGCTGAGCGTGTAGATGGCGGCGGTCTCGGAGCGCAGGACGATCGGGCCGAGGGTGAGAGGCACGCAGCCCGCCGACTGGGCGAGGTTGAGCTCGGACGGGGTGAAGTCCCCCTCCGGGCCGACGATAACGAGCGCGCTCGACGGGGCGGAGCCGCCGTTCAGTTCGGCGTGTTCGGCGAGCACCGGTTTCAGGCGCTGCGCCCCGGGACCGAGGGAGGCGACGAGGAGGAGCTCGTAGCCGGGATTCGAGGCAAGGAAGCGGTCGGGGGCCACGGGGGCGTGCACCTTGGGCAACCAGTTCTGGCCGGACTGCTTGCAGGCTTCAAGGGCGACCCGCTGCCATTTGGCGGCCTTCTTGGCTGCGTCGTCCGCGTCGTAGGTGACGACGGTGCGCTCGGAAAGTAGCGGGAAGATCTCGGCGGCTCCGAGCTCGGGGGCCTTCTGCATGATCAGGTCCCTGTTCTTGCCTTTCGGCACCGCCTGGGCGAGTGCGATCCGCGCCCCGAGAGGCGGTGATTTGGCGACGCTGATCGGGGAGAGGGGGACGGCCTTGCTGCTATCGACCGAGGCGATGGTCGCGGTCGCTTCGGTGCCCGCACCGTTGAACACCACGACCTTGCTCCCCTCCGTACAGCGGAGGACGTTGATGCAGTGGTGCGACTCCTCGGCATCGAGGACGAGGTTGTCGGGATCCCAAGACTCGGGAGCGATGTAGAAGCGGTGCATGGGCTATTGGAAAAATCGCTTGGCCTTCTCGAGGAACCCCTCGTGGATCGGCTCGTTGTGTTCGCCGATGGACTCGGAGAACGCTTCGAGCTTGGCGCGCTGGTCGGCATTGAGCTTGGTGGGCACCTCGACTTGCACGCGCACGAGGAGATCGCCTTTCCGGCGGCCGGAGAGGTCGGGGAGGCCCCGCTCGCGAAGGCGAAAAATCGTTTCCGTCTGGGTGCCGGAGGGCACCTTGATCGACGCCTTCCCCTCGAGGGTCGGGACGGTGAGCTCCCCGCCGAGGGTGGCTTTGGCGAACGAGATGGGGACGGCGCAGTGGAGGTCGTTGTCCTCCCGTTCGAAGACCTCGTGTTCGCGGATATGGATGACGACGTAGAGGTCGCCCGCCGGTCCGCCACGGGTGCCGGCGTCGCCATTGCCGGACGAGCGGAGGCGAGAGCCCTCGCTGATACCGGCGGGGATCCGCAGTTTGATGCGGGTGCTCTTCTGGAAGGTGCCGGAGCCCTCGCAGGTGCCGCAGGGGTTCGAGATCGTCTGTCCCGCGCCCTGGCAGGCGGGACAGGTCTGCTGGACTTGGAAAAAGCCGCGGGAGGCGATGACCTGGCCGACGCCGCCGCAGGTGGGACAGGTGCGGGTGCCGCCGTCCTTGTCGGCAGAGCCGCTGCCGGTGCAGGCGTCGCAGGGCATGTCCTTGTCGATCTCCAGTTCTTTCTCGACGCCGAAGGCGGCCTCTTCGAGGGTGATCTGAAGGTCGTAGCGAAGGTCGGCGCCGCGCTGGCGACCGCTGCGGTCACGGGTGGCGCGCCCGCCGCCGCCGAAGAACTCTTCGAAGATTCCTCCGCCCCCGCGCCCGGCACCACCGCCGAAGACTTCGCGAAAGATGTCGAAGGGATCATGGAACCCGCCGCTCCCGGCGCGCGGGCCTCCCGCCCCGCCGGCTTGGAACGCGGCGTGCCCGTAGCGGTCGTAGGCGGCCCGCTTGTCGGGATCGCTGAGGATCTCGTAGGCCTCGCCGACCTCTTTGAATTTCTCCTCCGCCTCGTGGTCACCCGGATTCTTGTCCGGGTGGTACTTTACCGCGAGCTTGCGGTAGGCCTTCTTGATGTCGGCCGGGTCGGCGTCGCGAGCGACTCCGAGGAGGTCGTAGCAGTCTGGTTTGGAAGCGGGCAAAGGGAGTGGTGGTGGAAGATGGAATTAAGCGTCGCCCTCGTCGGTCGCGGGTCCTTGGGAGACGACGACGCCGGACGGGCGCAGGAGGCGGTCGTTCAAGCGGTAGCCCTTGCGGGACTGGGAAAGGATCGTTCCCTCGGGCACCTCGTCTGAGGCCACCTGGGAGATCGCGTCGTGGAGGTTGGGGTCGAAGGCTTCGCCCACGGCTTTGACCTCGGTGACGCCCTGGTCGGCGAGAAAGTCCTCGATCTGTTTGTAGACCATGCTCATGCCTTGGAAAATCGACGAGGACTCGGACTCGGCGCGGGCAGCGCTGAGGCCCCACTCGAAGTTGTCGAGGATCGGGAGCAGCGCCTCGAGCAGGGCGGCGTTGCCGTAGCGGATCGAGTCGGTGCGCTCGCGCGCCATGCGCTTGCGGTAGTTCTCGAGGTCCGCCTTCGCCCGGAGGGCGGTGTCTTTCCACTTTTCGATTTCGGCCTGCATCTCGGCCTCCGGATCGGACGCGGCAGGAGCCTCCTCGCCTTGCGCCCCCTCCTCTTCGGGGGTGGAGGCGGCGATTTCGTCTCCTCCGGTCCCGGGATCGCCGGGTTGCTCCTGGGGTTCCTGGGTTTCGGTTTCGGTCGGGTTCATGAATCGGATAGAATTGCGTCAGTGGTCTACGGCCCAGCTGCCCGGGAGGTGGCAACACCGGGTGCGGCGGGTGCGCTGCCCGCCGGGGCGGACGGAGGGCGCGCAGTATTCACCGCTTTTCGATGGCGATCAAGGTGATGTCGTCGCTCTGCTGGGATTCGCCGACGAAGCCGCGGATATCGGTCATGATCGCGGAGATGATCGCTTCGGCCCCGTAGTCGGCCGCGGCGGTGAAGGTGTCCTGGAGGCGGTCGAGCCCGAACTCCGTCCCGTTGCTGTCCAGCGCCTCGTTCGTGCCATCGGTATAGATCAGGAGGGCGTCGCCCGGCGCCATGCGGAACGCGTAGTCGCGTGTCACGCGGTCGAAGACGGGACCGGCATCGATCCCGAGGGCGAGGCCGGGGGGCTTGGTGAACTCGATGCGCTCCTCGGCCTTGATGAAGTGCATTGGCGGGTCGTGCCCCGCCCGCGCCATGACGATCTGGTCGCTGTTCCGGTCGAGGATGAGGTAGGCCATGCTGATGAACATGTCCCGCCGGATGTCTGGGAAGATGAGGCGGTTGACGGCCGAGAGAACGTTGGATGGCGAGTGGTTCCCCGGGGCGTGTGCCCGCAGGACGCTGCGGCACATGGCCATGATGAGGGAGGCAGGAATACCCTTGCCGGAGACGTCAGCCACGGCCACGCCGTAGTGGTCCTTGTCGATCTCGATGAAATCGTAGTAGTCCCCGGAGACGATCTTGGCCGGATAGTTTTCGCCCGCGAGCCGGTAGTCTTGGAGTTCGGGGAAGCCGCTGGGCAAAAGGATGCGCTGGATCTCGCTGGCGGCTTTGAGGTCGTCCTCGATGCGCTTCTTGTCCGCGACCTGCTGGTGGACGAGGGCATTGCCGAGGGCGAAGGCACTCTGCTCGGCGACACTTTTGAAAAGATCGAACTCGTGGTTCGAGAACACCGGCTCCCCGGAGCCCGAGGCCACCGCGAGGACGCCGAGGCGCTTCTTGCCGTGGATCAGCGGGGCGACCATGACCGCGACCCCCGCGTGGAGCTCGGTGCCGAAACCGTCGAACCCGTTGTCGGAGCCCAGGTCGGCGATGCGCCGCGCCGTGCGGCTGGCGTAGGACGCGCCGAGCACCCCTTCGCCGATCGCGATGGTGGCGAGGCGCAGTTAGCTTCCCAGCGCGTGCGAATTCTTCTTCGCCGCGGCCACCACATCATCGGGCAGCGGGACAAAGGGCGGGCAGCCGCGGGAGATAAAGGTCGGGATGAGGCAGGTCTGCTTGGTGTCGGCAAGATAGAGCGCGCCGCCGCGCGCCGCCATGACATCGGTGGCCCCCCCGACGATGATCTCATGGATCCGTGCCGCACTCTCGCCCTTGACCAAGGCGACGCCGAGGCTGTGGAGGAACGCGAACATCCGATGCTCCTCCTGGTCGATGATCTCCCGTTGGCTGGTCAGGAAATCGATGACGTCCCGCTGGCGACGGTAGCTGACGGTGAGCGCCACGGCGAGCCCGACCGCCAGGACGCCGAGAATGACCACCGCCGGAATCATCGGGCGGTCTCCGTGCGGAGGACTGTCTCGGCCCCGCCGTCGTCGGAGCCGGTTTCGGGAGAAGGCGACACGGTAGCGGGGAGGTGCGCGGGTCAGCTAGAGGAGCGCTTCTCGAGATCCTTACGGAAATACTCGACCACGTCGCGAAAGCGCGGCGCGTTTTCCGCATTGGCGGACGAGAGCGCCTCGTGCGCCTCCAGCACGTGCCGGGCGCGCTCGGTGTCGTCGATCTCCACCACTTCGACCGGATTGGTCTCCGGGGACTGGTTGGCTCCCGCGGAACCCTCGCCTTCGTGGCGCGGCGCGAAGACCGAGGCGATCCGCGCCCGGTACTCGAGCCACGATGTGCCCGCGGTATCCAGCTCGAGGACCTGGTCGAGGCCGAGGTTCTGCAAGAGCTGCGTGTTGCGCGAGCTCGCATTGACGACGTGGACGGACGAGCCGCTGTTGCCGCGGTTCTGCAGATCGATGGCGATGCCCGTGATCGTCCCCATGAACGTGGAATCCATGGCCGTGCAATCTTGCAGGTCGATGACGAAAACGTTGGAGCCTTCATCGAGGCTCGCATCGACGAACTTTTTCAGATCCGGGCTATTTTGAAACGAGCCTTTGCCCCGGACGCGGAGCCAGACGACGTCATCGAGGCGGGCGGAGAGGATTCGGGATTCCGAGTTCACGGGCGATAGGGTAGGGTGGCCTCTGGTGCGGGTCTGATGAACCCGAAGCCTTTCACATTACGTTCCTCGCCACGCCGGTCAATCGCGGCGGGGGCTAATTTGTTGCCCTTGCGACGCCATCACTCCCACTGGAATGACTGGTCGGACGCGAGCACGGTGTCGCCGCGCACGATCGTGACCCGCCACGCGGAGACCGGGCCACCGAGCTGGTAGGGCGGGCCCGTCACCTCGAACTTCGTCAAGTTCTCGCGTTCCGGTGCTTCGATCGGGATCTCCAGGACCTTGAGGAGCGGGCCCGTGAACTTCTGACGGTATTCGAAGCGCAGGGTCACCGGGGCCGAGCGGTCGTCCACCTCCCAAAACACCGAGTAGTAGTGCCCGTAGCGCTCGAGGATCTCCTCGCCCGTGATCGCGCCGTGGGTGTGGTAGCGAGTCTCGAATGGGATCGAAGTCTCCGGCGTC
>CAZKYJ010000136.1:0-9081 GCA_964556355.1 uncultured Verrucomicrobiales bacterium
CGAACGCCTGCCCCGCGAAAGGCAGTAGCCCGACCCGGTCGCCATCGAGCTTGTTGACGAAATCGTAGATAGCCAGCTTCGCGCGCCGGATGCGGTTGGGGGCGACGTCTTCGACGAGCATGCTGCGCGAGGTATCGACGGCCATGAGGATATCGATGCCCCGCCGGCTGACCTCTTCCCAGCGGGTCCCCCACTTCGGGCGGGCGAGGGCGGCGAAGAGTAAGAAAACGGCGAGGGCGATGAAAACCGACTTCGTGACGCGACGCCCCTTCGAGACATCGGCCGAAAGCTTGGGTAGCAGCTGCACCGCGGCGAAACGCTCCAGGGAGGCGCGCCGCTTGGCAGCGAGATAGCGCGCGAGAACGATCAGGGCGACGGCGGCGATCGCTCCGGCGACGAGAAAGATCGGGTATTCGAAGATCATGGGGAGTTCGGGTGGCGGGTGAGCAAATGTCTACGGCAGACGGCGGAAAAGGGTGCTGGTGAGGGCGAGCTCGGAGAAGAGGAGGACGAGGCCGGGAACGAGGGCGTAGGCGAAAAGTTCCTCGTACTCGGAGAACTCACGGATCGTCCGCTCGGTCTTCTCCAGCTGGTTGATCTCGTCGTAGATCGATTGGAGCGAGTCGGTATCCGTGGCGCGGAAATACTGGGCGCCGGTCATCTCGGCAACGCGGGTGAGGGTCTCCTCGTCGATCTCGACTTTCTGCATGGTGATGCGCTGGCGCCCGAATGCGTCCGTGACCGGGTAGGGCACCTCGCCGCGGGTACCGGCGCCGATGGTGTAGACCTTGATCCCGAGCGTCTTCGCCGCCTCCGCGGCGACCTCGGGAGTGACCTTACCACGGTTGTTCATGCCGTCGGTGAGCAGGACGACGATGCGCGACTTGGCCTCCTGTTCGCGGAGCCGGTTGACCGACGAGGCGATGGCCGAACCGATCGCCGTGCCGTCCTCGACGGTGCCGAGGGAGACGTCGTCGAGGCGCTTCTCGAGCCAGTCGTGGTCGAGGGTCAGCGGGCTGACCATGTAGGGACGTGCGGCGAAAGCGACGGTGCCGATGCGGTCGCTATCGCGTTCTTGAATGAACTTCTTTACGACCTCCTTGACCGCGGTGAGGCGGTTGACCCGCTGGCCGGCGGCGTCGGTGAAATCGAGTGCCTCCATCGACGAGGAGACGTCGATGGCGACGATGATATCGATGCCGCTGGCCTCGACCTCGGTGCGCCCCTGACCGAATTGTGGGCGAGCGAGGGCAACGACGAGCGCGGCGAGCGCCAGCATGCGGACGAGGCCGGTGACCATTCCGGCACGGGAGCGGCGGGCGCCGGCCACGAGGGCAGCGGCGCCGGTTGAGGAGAAGCGCACGGCGGCGTTGGCCCCCCTTTTGCCTTTGAGGAGGGCGATGGGCGGGAGCAGCGCGAGCAGCCAGAGGAACTCGGGATGGAGGAATCGGAGCACGGCTAGGCGGAGGGAGTGGGAGCGGGGGCGGTTTCGTCGATGACGCGGGCGGCACTGGCGTGGAGGGCGTCCATCTGGGGAAGGTCGAGCGTCCAGCCACCGAATTTGCCGAGGTCGCAGTGGCCGAGGAAGTCGGAGAGGAGCTCGCGCTGCCCGCCGAGCGGCGAGCCGGGATCGGCGGCGACGGCGGCGAGGAGCTCCTCGGTGGTCTGGCGGGGGGCGCGGAGCCCGAAGCGGTTGTCGAGGTAGCGGCGCAGCACGTCGGAGACAGCGATGGCGTAGGTGCGGGAGTCACCTTCGCTCATGAGATCGCGCGCCGCATAGAGCTCGTCGAGCGCCACCTCGGAGGCCGAGCGGCGGACGGCCTCCCTGTTCCTGCGGCGGAAGTAGAGGTAGACGATCACGGCCACCAAGACGAGGGCGGCGGGGACGGCATAGTAGGGCCAGACGGGATCGGGCTCGGGGATTTCGACCACGCCGCGCAGCGGGCGAAGGTCGCCGTCGGGCGCGGTCGTCGGCGCGGGGACCTGGGTCTGGGCCTGGGCGAGGAGCGGGATCATCTTAGGCACTAGCGAGAGTGCGGCGGGACTCGCGCTTGGTGAAAAAGGCGAGGAGCGCCGGGAGGTAGGGTTCGTCGGTCGTGAGTTCGAGCGCGTCGATGCCGCCGCGGCGGAAGAGGCTACGGAGCTTGCCACGGCGGTCGTCGGTGAGCACCTCGTAGGCGGCGCGCACCTGTTTCGAGCTGGTGTTGAGCTCGACCTGCTCCCCGGTCTCGGCGTCCTCGATGGTCAGCAGGCCGACGTCGGGGAGCTGGAACTCGCGCGGATCGGTGACGGAGACGGCCACGAGATCGTGGCGTTTGCTGGCGAGCTGGAGCTTGGGTCGCAGGGCTTCCAGGTTCGGCTCGAACGCGCCGGTAAGGCAGAAGTCGGAGAGGAGGAAAGTGACGGTGTGCTTGCGCTGCACCCGGTTGAGATAGTCGAGCGGGGCAACGAGATCGGTGCGGGCGCCCTCGGGCTCGAAGAAGAGGATCTCGCGCACGAGCCGCAGGACGTGGCGCCGCCCCTTCCCGGGCGGGACGTAGAGTTCCACGCCACCGGTGAAGAGGATGAGGCCGACACGGTCGTTGTTTTTCAGGGCGGAAAAAGCCAGGACGCTGCCCAGCTCGGCGGCCATCTCGCGCTTGCTCTGAGCGGCGCTGCCGAACTCGCCCGACGCGCTGATATCGATGAGCAGCATGATGGTCAGCTCGCGCTCCTCGCGGAACTTCTTGATGAACGGCTCCCCGGCGCGCGCCGTCACGTTCCAGTCGATGGCGCGGATGTCATCGCCGGGGTTGTACTGGCGCACCTCATCAAAGTCCATCCCCTTGCCTTTGAAGACCGAATGGTACTGGCCGGCCAGCGAGTCCTCGGCGAGCCGGTTCGTGCGGATCTCGACCTGGCGGACCTTGCTGAGTATCTCGCGCGTGCGGGCGGGGTCCATCGTCTACGGCACCGGGATCGTTTCGAGCACCCGCGTGACAATCTGGTCGGCGGTCAACCCTTCGGCCTCCGCTTCATAGGTGATGGCGACGCGGTGGCGCATGACGTCCATGGCGATCGTTTTCACGTCTTGGGGAGTCACGTAGCCGCGGCCGCCGAGGAAGGCGTTGGCTTTGGCCGCGAGGGTCAGGTTGATGGTGGCGCGGGGGCTGGCGCCGTTGAGGATGTAGGGTTTCAGGTCGAGGCCGAAGCGCTCCGGGGCGCGGGTGGCGTAGACGAGTTGGACGATGTAGTCCTTGATGCGGTCGTCCATGTGGATGCGGTTGACCACCGTGCGGGAGGAGAGGATCTGTTCCGCGGTGACGACGGCCCGGGCGGCGGGCGGGGTGGCCAGCGTGGCGGCGAGGTCGAGGATGAGGCGTTCCTCTTCGATGGTCGGGTGGCCGACGACGACCTTGAGCATGAAGCGGTCGACCTGGGCCTCCGGGAGCGGGTAGGTGCCCTCCTGCTCGATGGGGTTCTGGGTGGCGAGGACGAGGAACGGCTGCTCGAGCTTGAAGGTCTGCTCGCCGATGGTGACCTCGCGTTCCTGCATGGCTTGGAGCAGGGCGCTCTGCACCTTTGACGGGGCGCGGTTGATCTCGTCGGCGAGGATGAGGTTGCTGAAGACCGGTCCTTTCTTGACGACGAACGAGGCATCGACCGGCCGGTAGATCTCGGTGCCGACGATATCGGCCGGGAGCATGTCCGGGGTGAATTGGATCCGGCGGAAGCCCGTGTGGATGCAGTCGGCAAGGGTCTTAAGCGTGAGGGTCTTGGCCAGGCCCGGAACCCCCTCCAAGAGGACGTGGCCGTTGGCGAGGAGGGCGACGAGGAGGCGGTCGACGAGCTCGCGCTGGCCGATGATGGCGCGACCGATCTCGGCGCGGAGCGGCGCAACCCAGGTGGCAGATTCGCGGACGGCCTCGTTGATCGCCTGGATGTTCTCGGAGCCCGTGGCCTCCGTGGGGGCAGGTGGGACGTCGGCGTTCTCGGTGAGGGGTACGGATTCTTCGGTCATTGGCGGGTGTGCTTCTACGGCGGGAGATATTGGTGTTCAATACGCGGCGGAGGTTCAATTTTTTGGAACGGTTCTTGAGTGGTGCCGGATTCTCGGAATGATGGCGGGCGTGATGACAACGTTTCAGGTCTGGGCGCCGCTGCCCGAGCGGGTGGAACTGCTGCTTCCCGAGGGGCGGCGGCTCGCCATGGAACCGGCCGACGGCGGCTGGTGGACAGTCCAGGCCGACGCCCCGGGGGAGACCCGCTACGCATTCTCGCTCGATGGCGGACCGCCACGGCCGGACCCGCGGAGCGCACGCTTGCCCGACGGCGTGCACGGGTGGTCGCAGCAGGTGGAGCACGAGAGTTTCCCGTGGACGGACGCGCCGTTCCGCGCGACGCCGTGGCCGCAGCAGATCACCTACGAGCTCCATGTGGGAACGTTCACCCCGGACGGAACATTCGACGCGGCGGCGGAGCGGCTCCCCTACCTCCTGGAGCTCGGGATCACCCATGTCTCCCTGATGCCCTGCAACGCGTTCCCCGGCCAGCGCGGCTGGGGCTACGACGGCGTCGGCCTCTTCGCGGTCTACGAGCGCTACGGCGGACCGGACGGCCTGAAGCGCTTCGTCAATGCAGCGCACGCGGCGGGGATCGGCGTGGTCATGGACGTGGTCTACAACCACTTCGGCCCGACGGGCAACTACCTGCCGGAGTTCGGCCCGTACCTGACGCGCCGCTACCGAACGCCCTGGGGCGACGGACCGAATCTCGACGGGCCGCACTCCGACGAGGTGCGCGAGTTCATGGTCGCCAACGCGGTGATGTGGGTGCGCGACTACCACGTCGACGGCCTGCGGCTCGACGCCATCGACCACGTCTACGACGCGTCGGCGCTGCATTTCGTCGAGGAGTTGAGCACGCGGGTCAAAGCGGCGAGGCCCGGGGTGGTGCTCGTGGGCGAGGCCTTCTGTAACGACCCGCGCTTCTTCCGGGCACCGTCCGAACACGGCCACGGTCTGGACGCCATCTGGTCGGACGACATGCACAACGCGATCCACACCGCGGCGACCGACGAGCGCACGGGATACTACGCCGACTACGACGGCGTGGCGAAGATCGCCAAGTGTCTCGGCGACGGGTGGAACTTCGACGGGGGGTATTCGCACTACCGGAAGCGCCGCCACGGGCGCCCGGCGCGGGGGGCGAGGGCAACGAACTTCATGGCCTACACCCAGACCCACGACCAGGTGGGCAACCGCGCCACCGGCGACCGGCTCTGCAACCAGGCCGGCCACGACCGCGCGGCGGCGGCGGCGGCAGTGGTTCTGTTAGGGGTGGCGAACCCGATGCTCTTCATGGGCGAAGAGTGGGCGGCGGGGACGGCGTTCCAGTATTTTTGCCACCACGAGGACCCGGCGTTGGCCAAGGCGGTGCGCACCGGGCGCTGCCGGGAGTTCGCGGCGTTCGGGTGGAAGCCGAAAGATATTCCCGATCCGGAAGCGGAGGCGACATTCCTTCGCTCGAAGCTGGACTGGAGCGAGCTGGAGGACGCCGCGAAGGTGAGAATGTTAGACTGGTATCGCGCGCTCATCGCGATGCGGAAGCGGCACGTGGGGGGGCGCGCGCGGGAGCTGTGTCGGGCGGGGGATGTGGCATTCGACGAGGACGGAGAATGGGTGCGGTTCGCCCACTCGGGGATGACGGTGGTGGCGTGTTTTGCGGCGGGCGGCGCCGCGGTGCCGCTGGACCGGATCGGGCGTGGGGAGCCGGGGGTGGCCTGGGGGGAGCCGGAGGTTACTGGCCGAGGAGACCGGCTGGTGTTCGGGAGTCCAGGGGCGGCGGCTTGGGACGCCGGCTAGGCCGTCCGACGCGCCCCGGGGGTTCACGAACGCATCGATGGCTCTGCGCATCCGCCCCGATCGCCACGTGGGGCCGCGGCCCCGCGGAGGGGCGAAGGGTGCCTACCGGCCGAGAAAACCTTCCGCCGTCTCCTCTTGCAGCCTGAGCTGGCCGCAGGCGGCGTTGATGTCGTGGCCTTTTTCCCGGCGGAGGGTCGCGGCGATCCCGGCGGTTTCCAGGACTTCGAGGAAGGCCTCTTGCACGGGGATTGGGGGGCGCTCCCAGGGCAAGCCCTCGACGGTATTGTAGGGGATCAGGTTGATCTTGGCCTGCTGCGACTTCGTTCTCCGGGCGAGGTTGGCGGCATCGGTGAGCGAGTCATTGACCCCTTTGATCAAGATATACTCGAAGGTGATACGCTGTTTTTTATGGGCGCGCCATTCGTCCAATGCGAGGAACAGAGCATCGAGCGGGTACTTCTTATTCACCGGCATGATCTGGTCGCGCACCGGGTCGGTGGCCCCGTGGAGCGAGATGGCGAGGCGGATCTGCAGCGGGATCTGGGCGAGCTTTTTGATCTGCGGGGCGAGGCCGCTGGTGGAGACGGTGATCTTGCGCGCGCCGATGCCGACGCCCCAAGGGGCATTGAGGATGGTGATGGCGCGCTCAAGGTTGGCGAGGTTGGCCAAGGGCTCGCCCATCCCCATGAAGACGATGTTGCTGATGCGCTCGCCGGCCTCCCGCTCTGCGGCGAGGACCTGCCCGACGATCTCCGACGCGTCGAGGTTCCGGGTAAACCCGGCGAGCCCGGAGGCGCAGAATCTGCAGGCATAGGCGCAGCCGACCTGGCTGGAGACGCAGAGGGTGAGCCGGTCCGAGGTCTCGCCGTAGATGGCGGGGTTGGCCGGGATGAGGACGGACTCGACGAGCCGTCCGTCGTGCAGGCGGAAGAGGAACTTGCGGGTGGTGTCCTCGGATCCGAGGACGCGCACCCGATCCATCACCGGAAACGGGGCGGCGGTCTCCAGCGCGGTGCGCAAGGACGCCGGGAGGTTGGTCATCTCCGCGTAGCTGGTAGCTCGCTTCTGGTAAACCCAATCGAGCACTTGCCGGGCGCGGTAGGCGGGCTGGCCGCGATCTTTGAGGAGGGCGCCGAGGGCGTCCGGGTCGAGCGCGGTGATGGCGGAGGCGACGTTCATTGGCTGGCGGATCCGGGCGCCTGGGCAACGGCGGCCGCTTTGGCCCGGGCGCGGCGCCGGGCGAGGATGCGGGCGCGCTTCTGCATGTCGGTCGTCGTGTCGGCCTCGTCGACGATCTCCAGTCCGAGGAGGGTTTCGAGGATATCTTCCATGCTGATGAGCCCGTCCACGCCACCGAACTCGTCGAGCACGATGGCGATATGGCTCTGGTCTTCCATGAACTGTTCGAACGCTTTCGGGATCGGCGTGGTGGCCGGCAACATCGGGAGCTCGCGGATGAATTCGGAAAGCGGCGCATCCTCCCGACCACCGGTGGCGGCCGCGGTGAGGATGTCGATCTTCAGGACGAAGCCCTCGATGTTATCGATATCAGCGCCGAAGATCGGGATGCGGGAGAACGGGGTCTTCAGGTGCTCGTCGATGAACTGGCCGACGGTCACCGAGCGCGGGAGCGCGAAAACAACGGTCCGCGGCGTCATCGCTTCATGGATGGTGGTCTCGCTGAGGTTGAGGAGGTTCTGGAGGATGAGGAGCTCGTTCTCTTGCAGGTTGCCATCCTCGCGCCCGATCTCGGCCATGACGCGAAGTTCCTCCCGGCTGATCTCCGGCCGGGCGTGGCCCCCGGCGGAGAAGATGGAGACGAGCTTGACGAACGGGGTCATGACTTTCGAGAGGACCGCGAGGCAGCGCCCGACCCAAGGGCCCCACGCCTGCCAGTGGCGGGCGCCAAGGTTCTTCGGGATGATCTCGGAAAGGATGAGGATGGCCAGCGTCATGATGGCTCCCGCCAACGTCTCCAGCCAGCCCCCCCCAACGAGGGCGGCAACTTGCGCTCCCACCCCCATCGCACCGACGGTGTGGGCGATCGTGTTGAGCGTGAGGATCGAAGTGAGCGGCGCATTGATGTCCTCTTTGAGATTCTCCAGCATCGCACCGACGGCCGGGTGCGATTCCTTTTTCGCGGCGATGTAGGGACGGCTGAGGCTGAGCAGCACCGCCTCCCAGACCGAGCAGAAGAACGAGATGCCGATCGCGAGGGTGAAGTAGACGATGAGAAGCGTCCAACTGCCCTCGACGGGAACGATGGCGGGAGAGCCCGCGGCGGCGAGGATGGGGTGGAATCCGAGATTGATCATGATGGGAGTGCGTCACGATAGCACGGACAGGGCGCGGGGCGGAGGATGATTGACCGGAGCTCCCGCCGCCGCGACGGTGGCCGATGGTCCGCCATTCCCTCCCCCTCCCCGGCCTGGCAACCCTCGCCGCCGGATGCGCCCTTTCCGCCGCGACGGGAGCTGCCCCCGTGGCGGTCTTCGATCTCGCGTCGACCCCCGCGGACGCCGGCGTCTACACGCGCATCTTCGGCTCCGTGGGCAACGGGTCCCGCGGGGTGCCGGTGAGCGGGGGCTACGACTGCGATGGCGACACCTTCGCGGACTCGGCGTTCGCGCAGTTCCAGGCTTCTCCCCTCGGGCGGACGGGAGCGGGCGAGGTCACGGTGATTTTCGGCGACGGGGAGATCGGCGGGGAGATCGATTCCGCGGGGTTCTCCGCGGGGATTTTGAAGATTGCGGGCGACGGTGACCGCGAGGTAACGGGTGCCGAGGTGTGGCTGGACGACGTCGATGGCGACGGGCTCGGGGACATCATCATCGGGCGCCAAAACTTCACCCCGGAGGCCGGGCGCGAGGGGGCGGGAGCGATCACCATCGTCTTCGGGGGCAGCGGGCTCAGGGCGCACGCGGGCACCTTGGCCTACCTCGACCTACGCTCTCCGCCGCCGGGCATCCGGACGCTGACCATCGCCGGTGCGCTGGCCTACGACCGGCTGGGGATCTGGACGCGGACGGGCGATATCACGGGCGACGGGATCGCGGACATCCTGACGGCAGCGGACGAGGTCGACGCTCCGGGAGAAACGAACCGCGGTGCGCTCTACGTCCTGCGGGGCGGCGCCCACCTCACGACGGTCGGGACAAAAGTCGACCTCGACGAATTCGGCTCGACGGCGCTGGCCGGGCACCTGGTGCGCGTCGATCCGCCGGCGGGATCGGACAAC